>JAKZXM010000187.1:0-10004 GCA_047514975.1 Rhodospirillales bacterium | reverse complement strand
GGGCGCCGAGCGCATCGTCGAGTTCATGGACGAATACGGCATGGAGGACCTCGAGGCCTTGACCACCGTGGTCCAGGACCGGGCCGAAAAGGCGATGCGTGACGCAATCCGAGAATTGCCGGACGGCGTTTATGAGAACGTGGTCTGGGGGAGCGGAATGGGAACCCCTGAACGCTACCCGATCAAGATCACCATCCGCGGCGACGAGATCGAGGTGGACTACGAAGGGGTGCCGCCGCAGGCCGAAAAGGGGGCCGCGAACTGCACCCTCGGTTATATCCGCGGCCACACGACCTATCCGTTGAAGTGCATGCTGACCCCAGACGTGCCGGGCAACGCCGGCTGCCACCGCCCAATTGCCATCAAGGCGCCGGAAGGAAGCCTGTTCAACGCGAAAAAACCGGCGGCGGTGAATCTGCGTACCCGCACGGGTTGGTTCAATTCGGCTAATATCTTCATGGCCTTGGCGGATGCCGCGCCCGACCAGGTGCAGGCGTTCACGGGCCTACCGACTTCGCAGCTCTTCTACGGCCGCGACGCAGAGGGGCAGTTCTACGACGACCACCTGTTCCAGGGCGGCGGCCAGGGGGCTTCTTCCAATCAAGACGGCAAGTCGGGGCTGTTGTGGCCCACCAGTGCCTCGGACACCTCGATCGAGCTGTTCGAGACCCGCGCCCCCATACTGGTGCTCACCCGCCAATACATCCCCGATTCCGGCGGACCCGGGCGCTACCGCGGCGGGCTCGGCCAGTTGATCCAGTGCCGCAAGCTCCATGACGACGGCATGGCGGCCGATGCGCGGCTCTATCCCATCGGCGTCGGTATCGACACGCCGGGGCTGTTCAAGGGCCAGCCCGGCGGGCCGACGCGGGCGCGGGTCCTCGATTCCAAGGGCGCCGAGCTTAGCGATCTCGGCCCCGGCGGGCTGGTCAGTCTCAGCACCACCGAACACGTCGCCGAGATGCGTCTCGGCGGCGGCTCGGGCTACGGCGATCCGCTGGAGCGGCCTTACGCGGAGGTGCAGCGCGACCTCGACGGCGAGTACGTGATGCCCCAGGGCGCCGAGCGCGACTACGGCTGTGTCGTGGACGAGGACGGCCGGATCGACGCCGCCGCCAGCGACAAGCTGCGCAAACAACGGCGCAAGGTGCTGGAGCCGGCTCAGTAGGCGAAACGCGGTTGCGGGTGGGTACGCATAGAGCGGATCGCGGTTAAGCGGTTCCGACCGACAACGATCCGGCCTAGCGGGCTGGTTGGGCGGTGAAGGCCGCGCGCCTAGCCCGGTAGTCGGCCAGCGCCGCGGCGAAGCCGGCGAGCCCGATGACCTCGTCGCGCGTCGTACCGGTCTCGGTGCCACCGATGCGAAGCATCAGGATTTTGCCTTCGCGCATACCAGTCACGATCGAACGCGCGTCTGCGCCCGTCCAGATCGCCGGCCGGCGTCGTCGGTTCGTCCCCCGTGCCGGACGGCCTCGTCGATGCGAAGCACGACGTCCATGCGGCGCGATGGTTCGCCGCGAACCACGACGCTGAGCTCGAGCGCGCCGTCGCCCGATTCCTCGACCCGCACGACGCTCCGGCGCGCGGTCTGCTCAAGGGTCGGCAACGGTGCTTCGAGCGAACACGACCGCGCCATGGTGAGAAGGCCCTCCCAACAGGTGACGCTCCACGCACCGAAAACGTGGTGGTAAAGCACATAGGGCGCATCACCTTCCGCCGGCCGCGCGGCGCCCAGGACCGCGAACACGATCGCCGCCGCAAGGACGTCGCGCGGTGTCGGCCGCCGCGACCGCCTCGTCACTCGACGCCCTTCCATCGCGCCGCGCTTCAATTCACGAAGGCGAAGCGGGCGGTGAAGTGGCGAAGGCTCGGCGGCTCCCACGCGATTCGCATGCCCCGCAAACTGTCGCGTCGCTCAAACACTTCGCAGATCACCTCGACCACGTAGTCCATATGGCTTTGGGTATAGACGCGCCTGGGAATCGCGAGGCGAACCAGATCCGTGTCCGGCGCCTCCTCCCGCCCGTCGGGCCTTCGGCCGAACATGACGGTGCCGATTTCGCAGCCGCGGACGCCGCCGTGAACGTAAAGCTCCACGGCGAGGGATTGGCCGGGATATCGAAGCGGCGGGATGTGGGGCAGGAACGCCCGGGCGTCGAGATAGACCGCGTGCCCGCCGACGGGGCGGATGATGGGGATTCCGGCCTCGATGAGATGTCGGCCCACGTATCGGGTGGCGGCCAGTCGGTAGTTGAGATAATCCTCTTTGACCACCTCGGAGAGGCCGACCGCGATCGCCTCGAGGTCACGGCCCGCGAGACCACCGTATGTGGGGAAGCCCTCGGTCAGAATCAGGAGATTGCGGCATTCCGCGGCCCAGGCGTCGTCATTCAGGGCCAGCCAGCCGCCCATGTTCACGAGGCCGTCCTTCTTGGCGCTCATGGTGCAGCCGTCGGCGTGCGAGAACATCTCGCGGACGATGTCGACGACCGGGATGTCCGCGTAACCGGGCTCGCGAAGCTTGATGAAGTAAGCGTTCTCGGCGAAACGGCAGGCGTCGATGAAGAGCCGGATGCCGTGGCGCGCGCACACGTCCTTGGTGGCGCGAATGTTCTCCATCGAGACCGGCTGGCCGCCGGCGGCGTTGTTGGTGAGTGTCAGCATGCAGAGCGGCACCGCCGCGGGGCCGACGTCGGCGATGAGGGCTTTGAGGCGGCCGACGTCCATGTTGCCTTTGAAGGGCTCGTCCGAATCGAGGCGCAGGGCCTCGGGCACGACGAAGTCGACGGGATGGGCGCCCTGGGCCTCGACGTTGGCGCGGGTGGTGTCGAAGTGGGTGTTGTTGGGGACGTGCTGGCCGGGCTTGGTGGCGATCGAGAAGAGGATCCGTTCGGCGGCCCGGCCCTGGTGCGTCGGGATCACGTGCCGGAACGGCATCAGGCGCTTGACGGCGGCTTCGAAGCGGTCGAAGGACGGGCTGCCGGCGTAGGACTCGTCGCCGCGCATAACCGCCGCCCATTGGTCGGCGCTCATGCTCGAGGTCCCGGAATCGGTGAGCAGGTCGATCAGGACGTTCTCGGAATCGAGGGCGAACAGGTTGAAATGGGCCTCGCTGGCAAACCGCTGACGCTCGTCGCGGGTGGTCATGGCGATGGCCTCGACGGACTTGATGCGAAACGGCTCGATGATCGTCTTCATGGCGTCATCCTTATCCATCGATCGGGCTCGCGCGTTCGCGGCGCCGTGGACGCCCGGCCGCGTTCGGGTAAGCTACCAGATCGCGACCATACGTTCGTCGAACCATCGGAGTTCACGCACCGCCAATGACCGGGGCCACGCTTCTTCTTGCGAAAGCGCTCGACTTCGCGGCGCGCAAGCATGTCCACCAGCGGCGCAAGGGTGAGTCGCGCGAGCCCTACATCAATCACCTCGCCCAGGTCTCGCGGCTGCTGGCCGAAGCGACCGGCGGCGGGGACGCGGCGCTGATCGCCGCCGGTCTCCTGCACGACGCGATCGAGGACACCGACGCGACCCTGGCCGAGATCGAGGCCGAGTTCGGTTCCGACATCGCCGCCCTCGTCGCCGAGGTCACCGACGACAAGTCCCTTGCGTGGGCCGAGCGCAAGCGCCTGCAGGTGGAACACGTGGCGACGAAATCGAAGCGCGCGAAGATGCTGAAGCTCGCCGACTTGACGAGCAATCTTCTTTCCATTCTCGAAAGCCCGCCCGCCGAGTGGTCGCCCGAGCGCAAGCGGCGCTACCTCGCGTGGGCGCGCCAGGTCGCCGACGGTTGCCGCGGCGCCGACGCCACCCTCGAAGCGGGGTTCGAGACCGCTTGGCGGCGCTGCGCGGACGTGTACGATGCGTAAGCCCGAGCGCGGCTCCGCGCCCCGGGTGCCCATGACCTTCGAGGCGAAATCGGTCCTGATCACGGGCGGGACCACCGGCATCGGCGCGGCCCTGGCGCGCGCATTCGCCAGCGCCGGCGCGTCGGTGATGATTGCCGGGCGCGACCGGGGCCGGGGCGAGGGCGTCGTCGGTGAGGCCCGGGACGCGGGCGGCGTCGCCGACTTCGTCGAGGCCGATTTGACCCATCCGGGGGCTTGCGAAACCGTCGTCGAGCGGACCCGGCAGCACTTCGGCGCCCTTCACGTTCTCGTCAACAACGCCGCCGTCCACCACCGTTTCGGAACCCTCGAGACCGGCGACGAGCACTGGTTGGAAACCATGACCGTCAACGTGGACGCCGTCTTCTTCCTGAGCCGCGCCGCCGCGAACGCCATGAAGGCCGGGGGCGGGGGTTCAATCGTCAACATCGCCTCGCAGCTCGGCCTCTACGCCCACGCGGGCAAGGTGTCGTACTGCGTAAGCAAGGCCGCGGTGATCCAAATGACCCGCGCCATGGCGCTGGATTTGGCGCCGCACGGCATCCGCGTCAATGCCGTGGGCGCCGGGATCACGCGGACCGAGATGCTCGAGCGCAGCATCCGCGAACGCGGCGAGACGGTCGAGACGGGCCTACGGCGCATGGGGGCGCGCACGCCCTTGGGCCGGGTTGCGCTGCCGGCCGAGATCGCCGACGCAGCCCTGTTCCTGGCTTCCGGCGCCGCCAGCTACGTCACCGGCGCGTGCCTTTCGGTGGACGGCGGGAACGCGGCGTCGGGGCCCGGCGCCGGCGCGCTGGACGGCTAGTGGATAGAATCTCACGCTTCGATCCCGCCGACAAAGCGCGAATCCGCAGAATACTGCAATCTGGCCCGGACTCGACTGTTTGATTTGCACCACTAGGTTGTGCGCTCAGCGGCGTCCGGCGTCGATCCGCAAGTGCTCGCCGGTGATCGCGCTTGCCGCCTCAGACGCCAGGAACAACGCGGCGTCGGCGATCTCGGCGGGTTCGATCACGCGCCCCAATACGGCGTCGCCTATGAACTCCGTCTGCAGCACCTCGTCCGGATCGCGTCCCTCCTTCGCGGCGCGGGCGGCGATGCGCGTGTGCATGGACGCGGTGCCGACCGTTCCCGGACACAAGGAATTCACCCGAATCCCGTGACGGCCCACCTCCTGGGCGACCGATTCGGTGATCGCGCGCACCGCGAACTTGCTCGCCGAATAGGGGCTGTGCCCGCGCCGGCCCTGGAGGCCCGAGAGCGAGGACATGTTGACGATGGTGCCTTGGCGCTTCTTCAGAAGCGGAATGGCGTATTTGATGCACAGGATCACGCCGCGCACGTTGACCGCCTGGACCGCGTCCCAAAGCGCCATGTCCATGGCTTCGGCGTCGACCCGGGGCGGTACGATTCCGGCGTTGTTGACGAGCACGTCGAGGCCGTCGCCCCCTTCGTCGCAAGCGCGAAACAGCTCGGCGACCTCGTCTTCGCGGCTGACGTCGACGGTGAACGCGCGCCCGCCGACCGCGCGGGCCACGCCCTCGCACGCTTCGCCTTCGCGGTCTACGAGAAGCACGGACGCGCCTTCTTCGGCGAACCGGCGCGCGATCGCCTCGCCGATGCCGGCCCCCGCGCCGGTGACCAGGGCCCGTTTGCCCTCCAATCGCGTTCCCATGACCAGACCCTCCGCTCGTTTGACCCGCTGGCGCGCCCCGGGGCTTGCCGCGGCGCGCGCCAGCCCATAAAAGCCGAAAGTTCCCTTTTCCGAAAGTGACGGAGGCCTGTGCGGTGGAGCGGACGGATGTTCTCGTGGTCGGCGGCGGGCTGGTGGGAAGCGCGCTCGCCTATTACCTCGCGCGCGCCGGCGTCGACGTTCTTCTGATCGAGCGCGACGACGTCAACAACGCCGCGTCCGGGCGCAACGCCGGAAGCCTGCACGTCCAGCTCACCTCGAGCTATCTGGACAAGGAAGCGCCGGCGGACGCGGAGCGCGCCGTCGCGGCCATGCTTCCGGTGCTCGTCCATTCGATCGCCACCTGGCGCGAGCTCAGCCGCGAGCTCGACTGCGACGTGGAGCTCAACGTCGGCGGCGGGCTGATGGTGGCCGAGACGGACGACGAGATGCGCGGCCTCGAGCGCAAGGCGGCAATTGAACGCCGCGCCGGCCTCGAGGTCGAGCTGCTGGGCGCCGACCAGGTTCGCGCGATCGCGCCGTACTTGGGGCCGAGCGTCATCGGCGCCGAGTTCTGCGCGCTCGAGGGCAAGGTCAACCCGTTGCCGGCGACGCCGGCGCTTGCCCGGGGCGCGGTACGGGCGGGCGCGCGGATCGCGCGACACCAAGCCCTGACGTCGTTCCGGCGCGAGAGCGACGCCATCGTCGCCGAGACCGACCGCGGCGACATTCGGTGTAAGCGCATGGTCTTAGCGGCCGGCGCGTGGACGGACGGGATTCTCAGCCGCGCGCGGGCCCGCGTTCCCGGCATCGCCCTGCCCCAGCACATGAACGTCTCGGAGCCGGTCGAGCACTTCATGGACCATCTGGTCCAGCACGCCGGCGGACGCCTTACCTTGAAGCAGGGCTCGGACGGCCACGTCGTCATCGGCGGCGGACGGCCGGCGGAACTCGACCCCGTGACCGGGCTCTCGACGGTGCTGCGCTCGAGCTTCGAAGGCAACCTCGAGATCGCGCTTCACGTGGTGCCCCGGCTCGGCCACCTGCGCATCATCCGCACCTGGGCGGGGGTCGGGTTCATGACCGACGGCCCGCCGATACTCGGGCCGGTTCCCGGCACCGAGGGCCTGTACGTCGCGGTTCCCGCCGCGGCCGGCTGCACGTCGGGACCGTTCTCCGCGCGCTTGGTCGCCGATCACCTCATGGGCAAGCCCCCGGCGCTCGACTTGGCGCCGTTTTCGATCGAACGGTTCGCCGCGAGCTGAGGCGATTTGCGGACGGTGGACGGATCCGACGGCGCGCGGCTATGCTGGCGCCGAGGCGAAATCTTCCGCCGAACTCCGGCACACGCGAACGGCGAGGCACGCCATGACGATCGACAAGACCTATGCCCAGTCCGAATTCCGCGGCCAGATCCACTGTCCCGCGCCGGTAACGCCGTTCGATGAGAACGGCGATCTGATGCTCGATGCGTTCGAAGACATCCTCCGCTATCACCTCGACACCAGCGCCGATACCATGCTGATCGCCGGCGACAACGGCGAAGGCTACGTGTTGAGCGAGGACGAACTGGCCCGGGTGACGGAGACGGCGGCGCGCGCGATCGGCGCACGCTTTCCCTTTTACGTGCACGTCAGCCGCATCTCGACCGAAGAGAGCATCGCCCGCGCCCGTGTCGCGGCCGACGCCGGTGCGAACGGGATCTGTCTGACGCCCCATTCCTACTTAGGCGACGGCACCCGCGACGAAATCGTGCACCGCTACGAGGCGTTGGCCAAGGCGGTGGCGCTGCCCGTGATGGTCTACAACTGCCCCAAGCACACGGGCATCAACATAACGACGGACACGCTGGCGGCCATCTGCGACGTGGCGCCGGTCAACATCCTCAAGGAAGGGAACGGCGTAATCGAGCACGCCACCCAAGTGATCGGGGCGTTCGGGCACCGCTTCCCGGTTCTGATCGGGCTCGCCCGCGGGCTCGTGCCGTGCCTGCTTTTGGGCTCCGGCGGCTTCGTCGGCACGGGCCCGGAGCTGTTCGGCGCCGGCGCGCGCCGGGTCTTCGACGTTCACACCATGACGCCGGACGAGCGCATGGAGATCCACGCCCGCTGGGGCGCGGTGATCCTTTCGGCCTCGTTCGCCGGAACTTCGCCGGCCGGCATCAAGGCGGCGCTCAACATGCTGGGACTGCCGGCGGGCGTTCCCCGGGCCCCGGTCCGGGCCTTGGGTCCCGAGGCGGAGACGAAGCTGGCCGCCGATCTGGTCGAGAACGGCGTCCTCGAAGGAGCGCTCGCCAAGCGCGCCTGAGCCGCGCCGGCCAAGGCGGGCCCCTCACTGGGTCCGAATCGGGCGGTCGGGAAAGAAGGCGCGATAGGCGAAAGCGAAGACGACGTCGTAGACCGCGTCCGTGAGCCCGTTGGCGGTCTTGCGGCGCACCACCACGTTGCCCACGTCGCGGCCGAAGGCGATCACCTGGGTGTCGTGGATCGAGTTCTGGCCCCGCTCCCAGGTGATCACGAGGTCGTCTTCCGCGATCCGGCCCGCGGTGCGCAGAAGCTCCAGCGAAAACGCCCTCTTGCCCACCACGATCACCCGCGCCATGGGCTCCAGGCCCTCGGGCAACTGTTGGGCCAAGTGCGTCGGCCCCCGCCAATCGTCGTAGCCCGCGAACGGGGTCGAACCATAGGGGCGTGCCGCGGCGTCGGCGGGCCGAAGGACGCGGCCGACCGGGTTGCGCTGGCGAAAGCGCGAGAGCGATTCGATGCGCGCGGGAATGCTTTCGAGGCGCCGTCCCGTCAGCTCGCCGACGATCGCCTCGCCCACGAACTGCTGCCACCAGCTTTCCGTCGCGCGATCGTACATGACCATGTCGAAATGTCGGATACGACCGGTGTTGCCGAACGCCAGCACGCGCCCGTCCAGGCGGCGGTCGAATACGACCGCCGAGTTGCAGAGCGGGCAATAGGTGACCATCACCGGCACGCCGCCGACGGTGTCGTTGACGATCTCGTGCCAGAGCAGGATACGCACCGGATAGGCGCGCGCGTCGCCGTTGATGGCCAGCGAGATCACGGGCTCGAGCGGGCCGATGTCGCGGGCGGTCGCGGCGGGCACGAAGCTCGGTTCGTCGATGGGCGGAATGGAATCCCGGATCGGGCCGTCGGAGACGATTTCGTCCAGCGCCACCGAGCGGCGCGTGAAGTCGGTCTCGGGAAACTCGCGCCGCCATTGGTTGAGCTCGCTCGCGGTCGCTTGCGTAGCGAACGCGAGCACCAGTGCCGCCGCCCAGGCGGGATGTCTCGATGACCGTCGCATGGGCTTCCCCAGGGCGAAGATTGTCGGAATTCCGAAGTTCATCTGGACCTAGAAATTATCCCTCACAACCGTAATGCATTTGGAAGGCGAAAGGGTCGACGCATGCGACCGATTGGATGTGCTGAGTTGGAATTCGAATTTCACGGTACACTTCCCGAACGCCACCAAGCCCCCCGGGTTTGACCCAGGAACGAGCGTGACGACGCCGATAGCGCGATCGATCCGGGGAATCGGGGCTTAGACCAGATCACGGTCGGGCGGATTCACCTGCGGTGATCCACCGACCGTGTGAATCTGGTCGCCACTATAAAGATCGAGCGGGTCGGCGCGTTTGATTGGAGCCGCATCACGGTTCCAATCAAACGCGATCCGCTCTAGCCGTCCGCGTAGCGATGGACGTGGTAGGGCTCACCCGCGAGGCCGGCGCAGAAGCCCGCCACCACCGGCTCCAGGCGCGCGACAAGCCGCGCCGCGTCGGCGCTTTGCCCGCGCAGCCGCTCATTCGCCTGCGCCACTTCTGACCTGAGCGCGTCCATGTCCACTGTCAGCACGCGGCCGTCTTCGACGATGAAGCGCCCGCCCACCATGACGTGGCGCACCGCGCTCCCGGTCTCGGCGAAGACCACTTGGCGCGCGGCATGGTTCAAGGGCGTGTAGCGGACGTGGGAGGTATCGAGAAAGACCAGATCGGCCTTGTAGCCGGCAGCGAGAAGGCCGATCGCGCCCCCGAAGCCGAGCGCCCGCGCGCCGGCCTCGCCCGCCATGCGAAGCGCGTCCTCGGCCGTCAACCAGCG
This sequence comes from Rhodospirillales bacterium, assembly GCA_047514975.1. Lineage (GTDB taxonomy): Bacteria > Pseudomonadota > Alphaproteobacteria > Rhodospirillales > JASLLV01 > JASLLV01. Next base: position 336 of record JAKZXM010000187.1, on the reverse strand, counting down.
CGCCGGGTCGGGCGAGCAGATGCGGCTAAGGGTGCAGGCGAGCCGCATGGCGCCGAACATGTCGAGCGAATCCGAGCACGTGCAGGCGTCGGTTCCGACGGCGACGTTGACGCCGGCGTCGATCATTGCCCGGGCGCGCGCGACGCCGACGCCGAGGCGCAGGTTGCTGGTGGGATTGTGGGCGACCGAGGCACCGCGGTCGGCGAGGCGGCGCACGTCATCGTCGTCAACCCAGACCGCGTGGGCGGCGGTGAAATCGGGGCCGATGATCCCCAGATCGTCGAGGTGCGCGCACAAGGTGCGGCCGTACTTGCGCATGCCCACCACTGCCTGGAC
>JAKZXM010000186.1:0-2959 GCA_047514975.1 Rhodospirillales bacterium | reverse complement strand
CGACAGCGGAAAATAAGGCTCGATTCGGCGCATCTGCGCCGCCGAAAGCCAAATCAGATCACTCATGGCAGCACCTCCTGATGCCGCCATTGAATCAATCCTTCATCACCTGCGCAACATGATTAATAGGTCCTGAGCCTAAGTTATAACGAAATAGGATTCCAACCGCCGCGATGAAAACGTAAAGCAGATACTCCAAAACAAGCTCCGGAAAATAGTCACCCATTGTTCGACACGAGCCTTGGCAAAGAAATCATACCGGAAGGACTCAATTTACGGAACCCGTCTGGTTCTGCCGCTGATCTAGGATTGGTAGGCCACGTCGTGGCTAATTTCGCCCGTTTAGAAGAGGGTATTGGCACCGGAATTGGCATCCAACGGCGTAGCACGGGGGAGGATAGGGCGGTGTGAACTGGTCGACCGACCCCCAAAAAGTGGTGGGAAGCCGTACTATTTCGGACAAGAGGGGATGGCCCAACACGGGTGAGGCCGCTTTTCAGGACCGGTCCCTTCAACCACTCGGGCACCCATCCGGCGTGTTATTTCAAGACGTTAGTTTATTTGCTCGCACCAGAAATATCGCAATTAGCCTCGGCCCTGTCACCTTCGACCTCACCGCCTGTCCCGCTTAAGGTGCCTTTTCCGGTGTCGCCGCTACGTTCCACCACAAAGGCCCGAAATCGCGCCGCGTGCTTCCCTAGCGCTTCCCCAGGCAAATGCCGTGCATCACCCACTTCGGGAATGCTCTGCACGCCATTAATAACAAATGAAAAAGTTGGAGCGGGCGATGGGATTCGAACCCACGACTTCAACCTTGGCAAGGTTGCGCTCTACCCCTGAGCTACGCCCGCTTCGCCGTTTGCTTCGGCCGGCGCAGCTGATAATAGGATCGAGGCGCGCGTTTGCAAGAATCGCGTGGGGGCCCGCTGGGAGCGGGGACCGGAGGGCGTGGAATGGCGCTGACGCCCGAGCAATTGCTCGCCAGGCTCGCAGACCTCGGCATCGAGACTGAGACTCGAGAGCACGCGCCCGTCTTCACCGTCGCCGAAAGCAAGCGACTGCGCGGCGAGCTTGCCGGCGGGCATTGCAAGTCGCTCTTTCTCAAGGACAAGAAGGGCGCGCTCTGGCTGGTGGTGACCCTCGAGGACCGGGCCATCGACATGAAGATGTTGCGCCGCACCATCGGCGCGGCGCCGCTTTCGTTCGCCCGGCCCGAGCTCCTCGCCGACGTGCTCGGCATCACGCCCGGCGCCGTGACGCCCTTCGCGCTGGTCAACGATACAAGTAAGCGGGTGCGGGTGGTGCTTGATGCCGCCATGATGGGCGAGACGTTGCTGAACTACCACCCGCTCACCAACGCCGCGACGACCTCGATTTCGCCCTCCGATCTGCTTGCATTCATTCGCGCGTGCGGCCACGCGCCCGCCATCCTCGCCCTGTAGGGCGATATCCGTTTAGTCGGCGCGAGTGCGGCCCCGGACCTTGCGTTCGCCTTCGGTTGCGGCCATCTTTCCGGGATCGAAGCCTTTGTATGCGCAGGTGAGAGACCCATGGAGTTCCTGCTTGATCCGGACGGAACCGACAGCCAAGCCCCGGGCGCGCCGCCGGGTGACGTGATCAAGGACGCCACCGTCGAATCCTTCGCCGCCGACGTGATCGAGAAATCGGTCGAGGTGCCGGTCATCGTCGATTTCTGGGCGCCTTGGTGCGGGCCGTGCAAGCAGCTCGGGCCGATGCTGGAAAAGCTGGTTCGCCAGGCCGGCGGGCTGGTCCGCCTGGTCAAGGTGAACATCGACGAGAACCAGGAACTGGCGGCGCAGATGCGCATTCAGTCGATTCCCGCCGTCTTCGCGTTCAGCGGCGGTCGCCCGGTGGACGGGTTCACCGGGGCGCAGCCGGAAAGCCAGATCAAAAGCTTCGTCGACCGCCTGCTCGGAGACGCCAAGCCGCCCCTGCAGATTGCGCTCGACGCCGCCCGCCAGACCCTCGAAGCGGGCGATCACGAGGCCGCGGCGGCCCAGTATTCGGAAATCCTGAGCCACGAGGCGGGCGGCGCGCGCGCGACGGCGGGCCTGCTTCGCTGTCTCGTCGCCAGCGGCGATTTGGACGGCGCCAAACGCTTCGCCGACACATTCACGGCGGCGGTCCGGGCCAACGCCGAGATCGCCGCCGCGCTGTCGGCGCTGGAGCTGGCCGAGGCCGGCGACGCATCGTCCGGATCGGCAGCCGAGCTCCGGCGAAGGATCGAGGCGGACGCCAACGACCATGCGGCGCGATTCGAGCTGGCGATGGCGCTCTACGGCGGCGGCGACAACGAAGCCGCCGTCGAGACCCTTTTGGAACTGGTGCGCCTCGACCGCGCCTGGAACGACGAAGCGGCGCGCAAGCAGCTTATCAAGGTCTTCGACACCCTCGGCGCCACCCATCCGTTGACCCTGTCGGGGCGGAAGGGTCTGTCGTCGATCCTGTTCTCGTGAACGTCCGGCGCGGGGACTCGGATGTCCGCCGATCGGGACCGCCTTCCGGACACGCTGGGGCTCTTCGTGCTTCCGGGCGTGATCGTGCTGCCGCGCGGGCGCTTGCCCCTTCACGTGTTCGAACCGCGCTATCTCAACATGACGGCGGACGCCTTGGGAGATATGCGGATGATCGGGATCATCCAACCGCGCCGCCCAGACGGCGGGCCGATCGGCGACCAGGACGCGCTGTTCGACGTCGGGTGCGCGGGCCGGATCACCGCATTTTCGGAAACGGACGACGGCCGCTTCCTCATCACGCTGATCGGGGTCTCGCGGTTCCGCCTCACCCGCGAGCTCGGTTTGGTCCGCGGATATCGGCGCGCAGCCGTCGATTTCGATTTCTTCGCCCACGACCTCTCGGCGGACGAAAAGGCGATTCCCGACCGGCCGGGCCTGGTCGGCGCCATGCGAGCGTATTTCTCGCGGATGCACATCCAGAC
>JAKZXM010000185.1:0-5138 GCA_047514975.1 Rhodospirillales bacterium | reverse complement strand
GGTCAACCTGATGACGCTCCACGGCGCCAAGGGGCTCGAGTTCGACACCGTCTTCCTGCCGGGCTGGGAGGAGGGCCTGTTTCCGCACCAGCGCGCCATGGACGAGGGCGGCGCCAAGGGGCTGGAGGAGGAACGCCGCCTGGCGTACGTCGGCCTTACCCGCGCGCGCGCGCGCGCGATCGTCTCGTTCGCGGCGTCCAGGCGGGTCTACAACCAATGGCAAAACGCGATGCCGTCGCGGTTCGTGGACGAGCTGCCGGCCGACAACGTGGACCACGTAGTCCAGGCGGGCCTCTACGGCAGCGGCTCGCCCTCGCCGGGTCTTCTTCGCGAACAGCCCAGCGCCTTCGACGGATGGCGGCCGAGACGACGCCGGGTGGCGGTGATCGAGGACGCGTCCTATCAGGTGGTGTCGCGCGACGAGGGCGACGCCAACTTGGCGACCGGCCAGCGGATCTTCCATGACAAGTTCGGCTACGGCCGCATCCTCGACATCGAAGGCTCCAAGCTTGTCATCGCCTTCGAGAAGGCGGGAACCAAGAAGGTAATGGCGAGCTTCGTCGAGGCGGTGTGAGCGAGGGGAGTCTCCGCGACCCACCGGGTAAGCTTTGGCGGGTCCGCATCGAGGTGGCGGAGCGGGGCCTTGAGGCGTTCGAGAACGCGCTCGGCTCGTTTTGCGATTCGGTCACGGCAAGCGCGGGCGCGGACGCCGCCCTTTGGCGGATCGAGGGCTATGCGCCGGCCGCCTTCGACCGCCGCGCCGTGGTCGCGACGCTGGAGCGCGCGGCGTTGGGGCTTGGGATTCGGGCGCCGGCGCCCGCCTTCGAGCGCGTCGTCCCGCGCGACTGGCTGGCCGAGAATCTGGCGAGCTTTCGGCCCCTCAGGGTCGGGCGGTTCGTTATCCGTGGAAACGGCTACCTTGGCCGGATTCCCGCCGGCGGAATTCGCCTGGTGGTCGACGCCGGCCGGGCGTTCGGCTCGGGCGCGCATCCCACGACCGCCGGGTGCTTGCGCGCGATCGACGCTTTGGCGCGGCGAAGGCGGTTCACGCGGCCCCTCGACGTGGGCTGCGGCTCGGGAATCCTGGCACTCGCGATGGCCGCTGCGTGGCGGATTCCGGTGTTGGCTTGCGACGTAGACGCGCGCGCCGTCCAAGTCGCGCGCGACAACGCCCGCTTGAACGGCCTTGCGTCGTTCCTGCGCGTGGTCCATGGCGCGGGCCTTGCCGCTCCGGCCGTGCGCGACGCGGCGCCCTTCGATTTGATCGCCGCCAACATCCTTGCGAATCCGATCCGGCGAATGACGCCGGCGATCAAGGACAACCTTCGCCCCGGGGGTGTCGCCTGTCTTTCGGGCTTCGTCTCACGCGACGCCGCCAGCGTGATCGCCGCCTGTCGCGGCCGGGGCCTGGTGCTGGCCGGCCGCACATCGATCGAAGGCTGGCAAACCCTGGTTTTCGAGCGGCCCTACTGTCCGTGACGTGATGCGTCGCCGTGGCGTTGGGCGGCCAGCGCCTTTGCCGTGATCCGGAAAAACGCCACCGGCGCGCCGAAGCCCTTGAGGTTGGCCTCGCCGTCTTGAAGCGCGAATTGCGCGAACACGGGCTTCGCTCCGGGGTCGGCCGCGAGTTCCTGCGAGAGAACGATGTCGCCGCCCAGGCTCTGGCCCTCGAGCCGGGCCGCCATGTTCGCCGCCGAGCCGTAGTAATCGAGCCGGCCGTTGAGGGTCACCGAAATGCAGCGCCCGACGTGGAGGCCGAGCTTGACCACGAGCGCCTCCTTGCCCGAGGTGCGGTTGTAGTCGGCCACGTCCGCCTGGATTCGGATCGCGCAGGCGACGGCGTCGGCGGGGTTGGCGAAGGCTCCCATGACGGCGTCGCCGATGGTCTTGACGAGCGCCCCGTCGTTCTCGCGGATCGCCTTGCCGAGGATCGCGAAGTGCTCGCGTACGAGCGCGTAGGCTTCGGGGTCGCCGATCCGGTCGTAGAGCGCGGTCGAGCCCTTAAGGTCGGTGAACATCAGCGCGATATGATCGATCTCGACGCTGTCGCCGGGCCTCAGCACGTCGTCCGAGAAGAGGTCGCGAAACGCCTGGAGCGCGGTCGCGCGGTGGGCGGTGAGCGCGTCGCGCATCCACGCGCGCTCCTCGACGACCATGGTCAAGGTGCGCCCCGAGCGGTTCGCGAGCATGATCCGGCCCGGCGGCGCCGACCGCCCGATCCCGACCCCGTCACCCGTGGCGACGACGGCCGGGAATCCGCCGTCCCTGAATTCAACGGTGTCGGCGCCGCCGGGCTCGAGCGTGCGCACCCGATAGGTTCCGGGTGCAAGCTCGATCTCCTCGCACCGTTCCTCGCCCGCGCCGAGGGTGAGCTGGAGCTTGATGTGGGGCGTGCTCATGGGGCCCCACAGGCAGTATTCGCCGCCTTCGAGGGGCCGGACGGCGTGGGCCGGGTGAAAGGCGAGTTCCACGTTCTTGGTGTATTCCCGGCCGTAGTCGATGTTGCAACTCGGGCAATGGGCCCCGGTGGGAAGCTCGTCCAGGGTCGGCGCGGTCTCCTTGCCCACCTGGCAGCGCGGGCACAACAGATCCCAACGCAGCCGCAAAAGGCCCTGAACGACCGCCTCGAGGCACACCTCGATGGCGTGGCGATCGGGCACGCCCCACAGACGCGCGAGCTTCAAGGGCCGCATCGCCCAGACGTCCACATCCTGGCGCTCGAGCACGAAATCGGCGAGCCGTCGCGCGAGGCCGTGGCCGTGCGGGCCGCGCTCGATCCGCGCCACCAGCGCATCGGCGCGGGCGCGGCCGCCCTTCGGAAGCTTCGGTGGCGTGCAATCGAACTCGGTATCGCGCTCGCCCTTGGCGAACGCGCCCGCGGCCTTGGCCAGGGGCGCGAACTGGCGCCCGATTTGGGCGAAGAAGCCGCCCGCCAGAATCAGGCGCCCGAGCGGGTTCGCAGGCACCGCGGACGCGGTGTAGACGCAGACCGATCCGGCGCCGTCGGCGGCGAAGGCGAGGCGGGCGGTGAGCGAGGCGAGCGGGCCGTTCAGGAAGTCGCGGCGGTGCTCGAACCAGCGGCCCGCGACCCAGTTGGCGGGGTGGTCGTCCCACGCCAGCGTATAGGGGCCGAGGTTTGCACGGGCTACGGTGCGGACCGAGCCGTCGGCGCGCACGATCTCCTCGATCCGCTGTTTGGGAAGCTGGGCGGCCTCGTTGAAGCGCGCGGTGTCGGCGAGCACCGGCCAGATGGTTTCGACCGGGGTGTCGAACCGCCACTTCCAGGTCCGGCTTTTCTCCAATGCCACGGCGCGGGCGGTCCTCGTGCAGACGCTCCGGTGGGATCCAGGGAAGCGCGCGCCTTCTTCGGCTCGAGGCACGAGGCGCGATCGTGGTGGGCGCGGCTGGGATTGAACCAGCGACCTCTCGCGTGTGAGGCGAGCGCTCTCCCGCTGAGCTACGCGCCCCGCATGCGCCTCGCGGATGACCCGGCATATAAGGATGGCGGTTGGCCCAAGTCAAGAAAGCGCCGGCCTCGATCGTTATCCACTCACGTGGATTCGCGCCGGCCCGCACCCCCGCCCGGCCGCCCACGAAATGGTATGCTTGGGCCGGCCGGGCGGGGGCGCGGGCTGGTGCCGGCCAAACGGAAAACGCTGTAGTGAAAACATCCGAAACAATCTGTGACTTGTCGCGATTCGGCCCTTGTGGCATGGTCCGAACGACCCGCTCGACGTAACCGGCTCCAGTATCCGCCCCAGCATGGCCCGCCGAAAGACCGCCGTCATCGTCCTCGCCGCGGGGGCGGGCACGCGCATGCGCTCCGACGTCCCCAAGGTCCTGCATCCGATCGCCGGCCGGCCCATGATCGCCTATGTCATGGAGACGGTTGTGGCGGTCCAGCCCGATCGCATCGTCGTCGTCGTCGGGCCGAAGATGGCGGCCGTCGAGGCCGCGGTCGCGCCGCACCGATGCGTGATCCAGAAGCGGCCGCTTGGCACCGGACACGCGGTGCTGGCGGCTGAGAAGGCGCTTCGGGGTTTCGACGGCGACGTCGTGGTGGTGTACGGGGCGGATCCGCTGATCTCGCCGGCGAGCTTGCGAAAGCTCGTCCGCCGGCGCCGGGCGGCCCGCGATCCGGCCTGCGCGGTGCTCGGCTTTCACGCCGACGTTCCGGGAAACTATGGCCGCCTCGTCACCGGCCCGGACGGCATGGTGGACGCCATCGTCGAGGCGGCTGAGGCGAGCCACGCCCAGCGCGCGATCCGGCTTTGCAACGCGGGCGCGTTCGCCGCCGATGCCCGGCGCCTGTTCCCGCTTCTCCGGGGTCTCGGCAACGACAACGCCAAGGGCGAGTACTACCTGACCGACGTCGTCGCGGCGGCGCGGCGCGCAGGCCACGCCTGCGCCTTCGTCCGGGGCGACCCAGGCGAGTCCATCGGCGTCGATTCCCGGGCCGACCTGGTGCGCGCCGAGGCCGCGATGCAAGGGCGGTTGCGGACCCGCGCGCTGGTGCGCGGCGCCACGCTGATCGCGCCCGAGACGGTTCACCTGAGCTTCGACACGCGCCTCGGGCGCGACGCTACGGTGGGCCCCTACGTGGTCTTCGGCCCCGGCGTTGCGGTCGGCGCCGGCGCCGAGATCCGCGCGTTTTGCCACATCGAGGGCGCGCGCGTGGCCGCGCGTGCCCGCGTCGGTCCCTTTGCCAGGCTCCGCCCCGGGGCCGTAATCGGCGCGCGCGCCAGCGTCGGTAACTTCGTCGAGATCAAGAACGCCGTGCTCGCCGAGGGCGCCAAGGCCAACCATCTCGCCTACGTCGGCGACGCGCGCGTCGGCGCGGGCGCCAACGTCGGCGCGGGCGCGATCACCTGCAACTACGACGGTTTCGTCAAGCACCTGACCGAGATCGGCGCCGGCGCCTTCATCGGCTCCAACGCGGTCCTGGTGGCACCGGTTTCGGTGGGCGATGCCGCGTACGTCGGCGCCGGCAGCGCGATCAGCAAAGACGTGCCCGCGGGCGCGCTGGCGCTGACGCGCGCCGAGCTGAAAGAGATCGCGGGCTGGACACGTCGTAAGCGCGCCCGGGCCGCGCGCGCGGCCGGGCCCAAGCGGAAGGGCTGAGCGCGCATGTGCGGAAT
>JAKZXM010000184.1:0-10650 GCA_047514975.1 Rhodospirillales bacterium | reverse complement strand
CGAACGCATTGTCATCTCGTCGCGCATGATCGTCGCATCGTATTCCCGTCCACAAGATTGCACCGTTACTGGTCTACGCATTTTTCGCCTGCGCACCGACGATCTAGGCGGGAAGGATGATCGGGTTTGGGAGCCGAAATGTTCATGGAGTTTATCTCGAATGCCGGCCACATGACTACGAAATCGGGACAATGCTTGCCTCTTCAATTTCTCCCCTCACCGGCATCGCAATGTCCGCTATTGGCTATGAGCGGACCTTATAGCAATTCGTGACACAATAGGGAATCAGTGCCCAGGTTCGACCCGCTCGGTCCGGCATTCGCTTGCTCGTCTCGGAGACACCGTGGGTGTCCGGCACGAAACCCGAAGGTCCGCCTCGCGTCCGATGTCCCGGGGACGGGCGATCCCGAAATCGTCGAGCGTTGGACCCTATCCTCCATGACACCTGGCGGCGGCGCGCCTATGCTGGCCGGCGTCAGGCGCACACGCGAGGGAGAAGACATGTCCGGCGAGAACGACGAAGGCCGGGAATCGCGTCCCGATCCGTCGGGGGAATTCCTGAAGCACTTGGAGGAAGCCGGGTTTTTCAAACAGATTGCGGTGCTCGAGGCAAACCTCAAGACCATTTCGGACGATTTGAAGACCCTCGGCCAGGTGACACTCGATAGGACGTCGGAGACCGAGACGCTGGTCGCGCACGTGCTCGCCATCGAGGCGATCTTGAAAGCGATGCTTCGGGCCGCGCCGATCTACATGGAAGCGGTCCGGGACGTGATCCGGCAAACGACCGCCGAAGCCACGGGCGGCACCGAGGGCAACCCCAAGGTCGCGGCGATCGCCGAGACCATCGTCACAGCCGGCGGGGACGGTCAGAGTTCGGCCTGAGATCCGAACCTGGCCGGCTCAGGCTTCGATCTTTTCCACGCGCACCGCGCAGTACTTGAACTCGGGGATCTTGCCGAAGGGATCGAGCTTCGGGTTGGTGAGGATGTTGGCCGCGGCCTCCGAGAAACAGAACGGGATGAACACCATTCCCGGCGGCACGTCGCGATCGGCGCGCGCGCGAATCTCGATCTCGCCGCGGCGGCTCGCGACCCGCACGCGGCCGCCCGCCTCGACGCCGAGCGCATCAAGCGCCTTGGGATGCAGGCAGCAGACCGGCTCGGGCTCGAGCCGGTCGAGGATGTCGGCGCGGCGCGAAATCGCGCCCGTGTGCCAGTGCTCGAGCATGCGCCCGGTGGTGAGAATGATCGGGAAGCTCGCGTCGGGAATCTCGTCCGGCGGCAGCAGGTCCGCGGGGACGAAGCGGCCGGTTCCGTTCTCGGTCGGAAAGCCCTCGCCGAAGAGGATGGTGTGGCCCGGCTCATCCACGGCGTCGCACGGATAGGTCACCCAGCCCTCGCGTTCGAGCCGTTCCCAGGTGATGCCCTTGATCGAGGGCATGACCTCGCGCATCTCGGCATAGACGTCGCGGGCGTGCCCATAGTCCCAGTGGAGACCCAGGCGCCGCGCGATCTCCTGGACGATCCAGAGGTCCTGGCGCGCCTCGCCCGGTGGCTCCAGCACCTGGCGTGCAAGTTGAACCTCGCGGTTGGTGTTGGTGAAGGTCCCGGTCTTCTCCACGAATGCGGTCGCCGGCAGCACCACGTCCGCGTGGAATGCGGTCTCGGTCAGGAAGATCTCCTGGACCACCAAGTGATCGAGGGCCGCGAGCGCCGCGCGTACGTGCCGGGTGTCGGGATCCGACATGGCCGGGTTCTCGCCCATGATGTACATGCCCTTGATCCCGCCTTCGAGGATGGCGTTCATGATCTCGACCACCGTCAGTCCGCGCTCGGGATCGAGCTCGGCGCCCCAGAAGTCTTCGAACATCTTTCTCGCGTCCTCGTTTTCGACCGGGCGGTAGTCCGGATACACCATCGGAATCAAGCCCACGTCGGAGGCGCCCTGGACGTTGTTCTGGCCGCGTAGCGGGTGAAGGCCGGTGCCGGGCCTGCCGACCTGGCCGGTCATCAGCGCGAGCGCGATCAGGCACCGCGCATTGTCGGTGCCGTGGACGTGCTGGGCGATCCCCATGCCCCAGAAGATCAGCGCGCGGGCGGCGCGCGCGTAGGTGCGGGCCACCGCACGGATGGTTTCGGCGTCGACGCCGGTGACCTCGGCCATCCTCTCGGGCGGGAAATCCTTGAGACGCCTTTCGAGCTCGGGGAAGTTTTCGGTGAAACGCTGGACGTAACCGGTGTTGACCAAGCCCTCTTCGACGATCACGTGCATGATGGCATTCAGCAGCGCGACATCGGTACCGGCCTTGAACTGCAAATGGAACTCGGCGTGGCGCGAAAGGCCCTGGGTCCGGGGATCGATGACGATCAACGTCGCGCCGCGCTTGCACGCGTTCTTGATGAAGGTGGCGGCGACGGGGTGGTTCTCGGTCGGCCGCGCGCCGATGACGACGATAACGTCCGCGTCCATGGCCGCGTTGAAGGGCGCGGTGACCGCGGCCGAGCCGATCCCCTCCATGAGCGCCGCAACGGATGAGGCGTGGCACAGCCGCGTGCAGTGATCGATGTTGTTGGACCCGAATCCGGTGCGCACCAGCTTCTGCACCAGATAGGCTTCCTCGTTCGAGCCCTTGGCCGACCCGAAACCGGCGAGCGCGCGGGGGCCGTCGCGGTCGCGAATCCGCGTGAAACCCGCGGCCGCCGCGTCCAGCGCTTCGTCCCAGCCGGCCTCGCGGAAGTGCGTGAACGGGTTGGCGGGATCCAGGCTCGCGTTCGCGTCCTTGGGCACGCCCGCCTTGCGGATCAAGGGAACCGTCAGGCGATGCGGATGGTGGGAGTAATCGACGCCGAATCGGCCCTTCACGCACAGCCGGTTGTGGTTGGCCGGCCCGTCGCGTCCCTCGACGAAATAGACGCGTTCGTCGCGGACGTGATAGTCGACCTGGCACCCCACCCCGCAGTAGGGACAGAGCGAGGCCACGGTGCGGTCCGCGGGGCCTTTGTGACGGCCCGCCTCGTCGAGGACGGATGCCGGCATCAAGGCGCCGGTGGGGCAGGCCTGGACGCATTCCCCGCAGGCGACGCAGGTGCTCTCGCCCATGGGGTCGGCGAAATCGAAGACGATCTCGGAATGGGCCGCGCGCCCTGCCATGCCGATGACGTCGTTCACCTGCACCTCGCGGCACGCCCGGACACACAGACCGCAGTGGATGCAGGCATCCAGGTTGACGGCCATGGCGGGGTGCGAGTTGTCGGCCACGGGCGCATGGCGGGACGGGAACCGGCCGGCAACAATCCCGGCCCTGTCGACCCAGCGCCAGAATAGCGAATCGGGATCATGCGCGCGTTCGCGAGGCGGCTGGTCTGAGACCAGCAGTTCGAGCACCATGTCGCGCGCTTCGACCGCGCGCGCGGATCCGGTTTCGACCCGCATGCCGTCACCCGGCGCGCGGATGCACGATGCGACGAGTGCGCGTTCGCCTTCGACTTCGACCACGCACGCCCGGCAGTTGCCGTCGGCGCGATAGCCCGGGGCGTCGCGGTGGCAAAGATGCGGGATGACGTTTCCGAGGCGCTTCGCCACCTGCCAGATAGTCTCGCCCGGCCGTGCTTCGACTTCCGACCCGTCGAGAAGGAATCGGATGGTCGCGGTCATCCGCCGTCTCCGCAACGCGCGCCCTCGATCTCGTCGGCGAAGAACCGAAACGCCGAGCGGACCGGGTTCGGCGCCGCCTGTCCCAGGCCGCAGATGGAGGCGTCGCGCATGGCCGCGCTCAGCTCATCGATCAGGCCTTCGTCCCATCGCGGCCGCTCGAGGAGCTGGACCATTTTTTCGGTCCCCAATCGACACGGCGTGCACTGGCCGCAGCTTTCTTCGGCGAAGAACCGGAGGAGGTTCAGGACGACCGATCGGATGGGGTCGGATTGCGAAATCACCACCAGCGCCGACGAGCCGATGAAGCAGTCGTAAGGGTCGAGCGAATCGAAGTCGAGCGGAAGGTCCGCGAGGTGCGCCGGCAGGATGCCACCGGACGCGCCGCCGGGGAGATACGCTTTCAACGCGTGCCCCGCCGCCATGCCGCCCGCATGATCCTCGATCAGTTGCCGCGCCGTCACACCCAGGGGAACGCGCTTGACGCCGGGCGCGCGGACCCGGCCCGAGACCGAATAGAGATGTGGCCGGCCCTCGGACAGGTACCACTCGGCACCGCGCTCGAGGATCTCGCGCAGCCAGTAAAGCGTCTCGACGTTGTTGATGAGCGTCGGGCGCTCGAACAGGCCGCGCTGGGCCGGATACGGCGGGCGGTTGCGGGGCAGGCCCCGCTTGCCCTCGATGCTTTCCAGCATGGCCGATTCCTCGCCGCAGACGTAGGACCCGGCGCCGCGGCGCAGATGGAACCGGGTCTCCGTGGCCAGGCCCTCCGATTCGAGCCGCGCGATCTCGGCCGCGAGGGCCTCGTGCAGCCCCGGGTACTCGTCGCGCAGATAGATGTAGATCTCGTCGGCCTCGACGATCCACGCCGCGATCAACGCCCCTTCGAGAACCCGGTGCGGGTCGGTCTCCAAACAGAAGCGGTCCTTGAACGTTCCCGGCTCACCCTCGTCGGCGTTGACGGCGAGTAAGCGCGGTTTTGGCGCATCGAGGAGGAATCGCCACTTGCGGGCCACCGGGAAGCCGGCGCCGCCGAGCCCCCTGAGATCGGCCCTCTCAAGGGTCTGCAACACGTCGTCGCGCGGTCGCCCGCCGCCTCGCAGCGCCTCGAGGGTCCGGTAGCCGCCCTCGGCGACGTAGGCGGCGAAGTCCTTGTGGGCCGGCGCCACGGGCGCGAACGCACGCACCTTCACGGCCGCGGCAACCCGGTCTGCGGTGGCGTCATGGATCCGATTCTTGCCGGCAACGGCCACGGGCGCGCGGTCGCACCCGCCCACGCAAGGCACCGCGACGACGCGGACGCCGTCGTCCAGCGCGTCCGCCAGGCTTCGCCGGAGATCCTCGGCACCGGCGAGCTCGCAAGCGATTCCGTTGCACACCCGGACGGTCGCCGGCGGCGGCGGGTCCGCGCCCTCCTTCATCACGTCGAAGTGGGCGTAAAAGGTCGCGACCTCGTAGACCTCGGCCTGCGCGAGGCTCATGTGCTCGGCGAGGGCCGCGAGATGCGCGGCCGAAAGGCATCGGTGGCGGTCCTGGATGCGGTGCAAGTTCTCGATCAGATCGCTGCGCCCGAGCGAGGAAGCGGGAACGAGCGCGCGAATCTCGTCAAGCGCCCGGGCGGCGACCTGGCGCCCCTTGGGATAGGCCCATTTCCGGGAATCGCCCCGGCGTTTGCCTCCCCCATGCCGGGTGCTCGTTCCGCCGTCGTCCGCCAATGAACACCTCGCCGGTTCGATCCGCGTTCGGCCACGGAAGATGGGTCGAACGATTCTCGGCATTATCTCGTTTCGCTTGGCGATGACAAGGAAGCGGTGGGACCCGCGGCGGCATTTCGATATGCTGGTGGTGGTCCATATACCGATGGTGGGGACGGGAAGCGTCGTCGAGACGGCGCCATGGGGTTCGGGCGCGACCGGAAGGCGCCCTTGAGGGGACGAGCGGCAAAGGTCGCGTAAGGGAGACGACATGGACGCGAGCATCCGGATCGCCCAACTGCTTTGCTCACGGCTCTGCCACGACCTCGCTGGGCCCGCAGGGGCCGTCAACGCCGGGGTCGAATTCCTGAACGACGGCGGCGGCGAGGCAAGCGAGGCCGCCGGCCTCGCCTTGCAGGCGGCGCACCAGATGTCCCGCCGCCTCGAATTCTACCGGGCCGCATTCGGCGGCGGCGGTGCCGCGCTCGACGACGCCAAGCAGCTTGCGTCGGGGTTTCTCGCCGAAAGCGGAACCGTGTTGGACTGGCCGAACGGCCCCGGCCCGCAAAAGTTTGTCGCCGCCGCACCTTCGGTCTCGAAGCTCGTGCTCAACATGATCCTGTTGGGAGTCGAGTCGCTCCCCAAGGGCGGAACGCTCGGCGTTCGCATCGCCACCCGATCCGCGGCCACCGCCGTCACGGTGAACGCCGCCGGCGACGGGGCACGGGTTCGCGAGGACGTCTTTCCCGCCATGGATTGCGCGGCGTCGGTCGATCTGTTGTCGCCGCTCAACATCCACGGGCACTTCCTCGCCCGGCTTGCGCGCGGCCTCGAAACAACGGTCCGGATTTCGGCCGCCCGGGACGGCGTCGTCGAACTGAGCGCCGAAGTTCCGAGCAGCGCCTGATGCACGGCGCGAGGCGTCGATTTCAATATGGTAGAAGCCCGCCGGTGCCTTTCCTATATACATAACCTGCCCGAACGGTCGCCCGACGACCGGCGCCGATAAAATGCCGGAGAACCCGTTTCACCTACCGTCCCGCCCATTAGAGGTGACTCGATGGACGATCTGATGAGCGAGTTTCTCACCGAGACAGCCGAGAACCTTGCCGTCCTCGACGTCGAGCTGGTCAAGTTCGAACGGGATCCGATCGATACCGATACCCTGGAAAATATTTTCCGCCTGGTGCACACCATCAAGGGAACCAGCGGGTTTCTCGACCTCCCGCGGCTCGAGAAGGTGGCACACGTCGGCGAGGACGTGCTCGGGAAATTCCGCGACGGCGCCCTTAAGGTGACGCCCGAAGCGGTAACGCTGATCCTCAGATCCATCGACACCGTGCGCGACATTTTGGGCGAGCTGGAGCAATCGGGGTCCGAACCGCAGGGCGACGATTCCGCGTTCATCGCCGAGTTGCGGGCGATGGCGGACGGGGGAACGCCGCCAGGGGACACGCGAGGCGGAGTCGCAAACGAGCCGGCGGCGGCCGAGACGGGAGAGGCGAAATCCCCGGCCGCGCAGGGACCGGCGACCGCCGACGACCGTTTCCTCTCGGCCCGCCGGCTTCTGGACGACGTCGCCGCGACCCTGGACCCGCGCACGTCCGCGGCGGGGGATCGCGTGATCGCGGTGTCGATCGCCGCGGAACGCGCATCGGGGAGTGACGCGCGCCAGGAGCCGCAGCCTGCCCCCGAGCCGTCGCCACTGGTGCCGGCGACCGGAACGGCCCTCGCCGAAAGACCGGAGAGCGCGCCCGTCGACAGCAAAGGAAAGGCGGACAAGGCGCCGAAGGAACCGTCGCCGGCCGCCCAGTCGATCCGAGTCAACGTCGAGCTACTCGAAAACCTCATGACCCTCATCAGCGAGCTGGTGCTCACGCGCAATCAGCTTCTGCAGATGGTCCGAAGCCATGATGATTCCGAACTCACCGTTCCCTTGCAGCGCCTGAGCCACATCACCACCGATCTTCAGGAAAGGGTGATGAAGACGCGCATGCAGCCCATCGGCAACGCCTGGGCGAAGTTACCGCGGATCGTGCGCGACCTCTCGGTCGATTCGGGCAAGAAGATCGAGCTCGTTATGCTCGGCGCCGATACCGAGCTCGACCGTCAGATTCTCGAACTCATCAAGGACCCGCTCACCCACATGGTGCGGAACTCTGCCGGTCACGGCCTCGAAACCCCCGCCGAGCGGGCGGCCGCCGGCAAGCCCGAAACCGGCACGGTCACGCTCAACGCCTATCACGAAGGCGGGCACATCATCATCGACATCGGCGACGACGGCCGCGGCCTCGACATGGACCGGATCCGCGAAAAGATCGTGACAAACGGGCTCGCGAGCGACGCCTAGCTCAAAGCGATGAGCGACCAGCAGATTCAACGGTTCATCTTCCAGGCGGGATTTTCGACCGCGGAGAAGGTGACATCGATCTCAGGCCGCGGCGTCGGCATGGACGTGGTGCGCACGAACATCGAGAAGATCGGCGGCGCGATCGAGTTGAAATCGGTGGCGGGCCGCGGCTCGACCATCACCATCAAGATCCCGTTGACGCTGGCGATCGTCTCGGCCTTGATCGTCGAGTGCAGCGGCGCGCGCTTCGCGATTCCTCAGATCAGCGTCCTCGAGCTGGTGCGGGCCTCGGGCAAGGTCGAAAACGCGATCGAGATGGTCAACGATTCGCCGGTGCTGCGGCTACGCGACCGGCTCTTGCCCCTGGTGTCGCTGCACGATCTGTTGAACCTCGGCGACAATCACAAGAGCGAGCGCGACGACGTCTATATCGTCGTTATCCAGGTCGGAACGTACACCTTTGGCATCATCGTCGACCGCGTCTTCGATACCGAAGAGATCGTCGTCAAGCCGGTCTCGCCGATTCTCCGTCACATCTCGTCCTATTCCGGCAATACCATCCTCGGCGACGGCAGCGTGATCATGATTCTCGATCCAAACGGCATCGCGGCGGGCGCGGGCGGGGTCGCGGTTGGCGGGGCGGAGGCAACGGAACCGGCGTCGAGCGTCAGCGCGGCCGAGGAAGAAAAAACCAGCTTGCTGATCTTCCGGGCCGACGGCAACGAGCTGAAGGCCGTGCCGCTCGGCCTCGTCGCGCGACTGGAAAAGATCGACATGGCGAACGTGGAACATGCCCACGGCCACCGGGTCGTCCAATACCGGGGGCGGCTCATGCCGTTGGTACCCTTCGATCCGGCCCACGCATGGAAGACCGAGGGGCGCCAGCCGATCGTGGTTTTTACCGACCGCGACCGCACGATGGGCCTCGCCGTCGACGAAATCGTCGACACCGTCGAGGAGGTCCTGGACGTCGAGCTGACTTCGGACCGGCCCGGCTTGATCGGAAGCGCCGTCATCGACCGCAAGGCGACCGACGTGATCGACACCGGCTATTACCTGACGCAGGCCTTCCCCAACTGGTTCGGCGCCGAGCACGCACCGGAGCCCGGCGCCAACGGCGGCGGAAAGTCGGTGCTCCTCGTGGACGACAGCGCCTTCTTCCGCAACCTGCTCGTGCCGTTGCTTTCGGCCAACGGCTACAACGTGACCACCACCGAGACCGCCGACGACGCGTTGCGGCTGAGAGAATCCGGCGCCCGCTTCGACATCATCGTCAGCGACATCGAGATGCCCGGCATGGACGGTTTCGCGTTCGCCGAAGCGGTTCGCAATGACAACCGCTGGCGGGATACGCCGATGGTGGCGCTGTCTTCTCGTACCACCGAACAGGATATCGCGCGCGGCCGCGCCGTCGGATTCGACGATTACGTCGCCAAGTTCGACCACGACGGGCTTGTCCAATCGCTCACCCAGTCGATCGCGAACAGCAAGAACTCCGAATGAAAGGTGCGGCGCTGAGCGCGATTCGCCCGGTTGTCCACCCCAGAGCCGGCTTCTATCATCGTCGCGATCGCTGACGTCGCCTGGTCAACGGTGGAGGTGCCCCGGCCGGGGTGAGTCTTGCCATGAAATCCTGCTTGATCGTCGACGATTCGAAGGTGATCCGCCTTGTCGCGCGGAAAATCCTCGAAGACCTGAAGTTCGAAACCGAAGAGGCGACCGACGGCCAAATCGCGCTTGAGGCATGCCGGCGGAAAATGCCGTCGGCGATCCTCCTGGACTGGAACATGCCGGTGATGAGCGGGATCGACTTCCTTCGCGCCTTGCGCGCCCTTCCGGGGGGAGAGACGCCGCGGGTTCTTTTCTGCACCACCGAGAACGACCTTCAGCACATCCAGGAAGCGATCACGGCGGGCGCGGACGAATACATCATGAAGCCGTTCGACAGCGAAATCATCCAAGCCAAGTTCGCCCAGGTCGGCCTGCTGTAACCGGTGCAGAGGCACGCGTAGTCGGGAATCGGAAACCCATGCGGCGATGTTGAGCATGGTGAGAAAGCTGGCGACGGGCCCCACCCGGGTCATGGTGGTGGACGCTTCCACGGTCGTGCGCGGGCTGATCACGCGCATACTGGAAAGCGAACCCGGCATCGAGGTCGTCGCGTCCGTCGCCCACGGCCGGGCGGCGTTGTCGGCGCTGCCAAGTCACCACATCGACTTGGTGATCTTGGATATCGAGGTGCCGGTGATGGATGGCTTGACGCCGCTTTCCGAGCTGTTGAAGCACGACCCGAGCCTCAAGATCATCATGACGTCGGCGCTGACCCTTCACAATGCGGAGGCCAGCTTGCGGGCGATGCAGGCGGGCGCCGCCGACTACATCACCAAGCCGACGGCTTCGCGCGAGATAGGCGACGACTCGGAATTCCACCGCGATCTGATCGCCAAGGTTCGAAGCCTCGCGGCGCCGCGCGGGACCGCCGCGCCCGCCGTCGCGCCATCCGCGATACCCGGCGCGGCGGTCCGCCGGCCGGCCTTGCACACGCACCCGCCGGCCGCGACCGCGCGAAGACCGATTCTCCTCCGACGTCCGGGTCCCAAGGCGGCGGAGGTCATCGCCGTCGCAAGCTCGACCGGCGGCCCGCAGGCACTCTTCGCCTTTTTGTGCGGGATCAAGCCCGACATCGGGCTGCCGATCCTGATCACCCAGCACATGCCGCCCACGTTCACGATGATTCTGGCGCAGCACATCTCGCGCATTTCCGGGTGGCGGGCCGAAGAGGCCCGGAACGGCGAGACCATCGCCGGGGGACGCGTTTACGTGGCGCCCGGCAATTACCACATGGTGGTGCAACAAAATGGACCGGCGCGGACCATACGACTCGATCAGGGCCCCAAGGAGAACTTCTGCCGGCCCGCCGCCGACCCGATGCTGAGGAGCATTGCCCATGCC
>JAKZXM010000183.1:0-5224 GCA_047514975.1 Rhodospirillales bacterium | reverse complement strand
CACCAGGACCGCGAGGACCGCGTGCTCCCAGCGCTCCTGAAGTCCGAACCGCAGCGCCGAGAGACCGGCGCACAACGCCAGCAACGTCAGGATGTTGGGAATCATGCGGTTGAACGGCAGTCCCCTCAGCCGTTCCCGGCGGGGGTGAATCATCATGTCGCGCCCGCCCGCACCTCGCCGCCGCGGGCCGGTTCCTGGGCGCGGACGTCGGCGACGACGGTCTCCCCTGCCACCGTCCTCTGGCCGACGGAGACCAGCGGCGCGACCCCTTCGGGAAGGTAGACGTCCACGCGGCTTCCGAATCGGATCATGCCGAACCGCTCTCCAGCGCGCACGCGTTGGCCGACGTCGAGCGCGCAGCGGATGCGCCGCGCGATCAGGCCCGCGATCTGGACGCAGGCCACGTCCCAGCCGCCCGGCGCCGTCACCCGGACGCTGTTGCGCTCGTTGAGGGCGCTGGCCTTGTCGAGCGACGCGTTGACGAAGCGCCCCGGCGTGTACTTGAGCGCGGTGACGACGCCGTCGCACGGCATCCGGTTCACGTGGACGTCGAAGACGTTCATGAAGATCGAGACCCGCGAGCGGGGAACGTCGCCCATGGCAAGCTCGTCGGGAGGGGCCGATTGCTCGATGGCCTGGATCACGCCGTCCGCCGGGCTCACGATCAAGTCCTCGCGGATCGGCGTCACGCGGTCGGGATCGCGAAAGAAGTACGCGCACCAAGCCGTCGACAACGCGCCGATCCAAACGAGGTTCCCGTCCACCGCCGCCAGCCCGAGGGTCACCAGGGCCAGCGAGCCTACAAACGGCCAGCCCGCGTGGTTTATCGGGGGAAGGACGCGACCCCACACGGCTTCGCTACTCCCAAAGGCCACCGCCGGCGACGGTGTTTCATGGCATACTAGAGCGGATCGCGTTTGATCGGAACCGCATGGCGGTTCCGATCAAACGCGCCGATCCGCTCGTCCTCGATAGTGTAGACCAGATTCACGCGCCCGCTGGATCGCGACCAAGCGATTCCGACCGACCGCGATCTGGTCTAGAGTGCATCGTCGTTGATTGGAACCGCGATGGGGTTGCGATCGGCCGCGTGAATCCGCTCTATTTCAATAAGATAGACCGGATTCATGGGGTCGGCGGATCGCGCCTACCCGATCCCGGTCGACCACGATCCGATGGGATCGTGCTCTCGTTGTCGACGCACCCGCGCCGCAACGCCGACTCGCGTCAATTCGTGACCGGCAGGGAAAAGATCTGGCCCGGAAAGATCATATCGGCTTCCTTGATCTGGCCCAGATTGGCCTCGAAGATCACCGTGTAAGCGAAGCCGGTCCCGTAGGTCCGCCGCGCGATTCGCCACAAGCTGTTGCCCGGCTGGACGATCACGTACGTGCCCGCCGCCATGGTGGTCAACGGCGCCGCCCGCGAGAACGGCATTGAAATCCTCGCCAGAACCTTGCCGCCTTCGTCCACCTGGTCGGCGCGGAGCGTGTAGAGCCCTGGTTCCACCAGCCGGTTCGGTCGAAGCGACCAGGCGCCTTCGGCGTCGCTTTCGGCGCGGCCGATGAACGCGTTGTCGAGATAGGCGTGGACGATGCCGTCCGCGGCGGCATGGCCGCTGATCGTCAGGAGGCCCCGATCGTCGTAATCCACGGTGTCGACCATCAGCCGGAAGACCCGCGCGGCGGTCGGCTCGGGGCGCTGCAAGATGACGCTCGCCCCCGACCGTTCGCGCGGGACCTTGAGAGCGAGCGCCTGGGTTTCCCCTTTTGCGGGTTCGCCGCCGATGTCCTTGCCGCGTTCTGGAACCACGAGGACCACGACCGATTCGGAAAGAACCGGCGCCTGACCTTCGATCTCCATCTTCAGGCCGAGCCGGCGGCTTCCCGAATCGAGCGGCGCTTCCGGGACGAAGACCCATTCGCCGCGCGGGTCCGCTGTCACCTCGCCGAGGACGGTCTCGCCTTCCTGGATGATGACGCGGCTTCCCGGCCGCGCGCGCCCGGCGATCACCGCCTCGCCCTCGGGCGTGACCCGGACGACGTCGAAGGTCGGCGCGATATCGGCGACCGCCTCGCCCGCGGGCTTGGTCTGACCCGCGTTGGTGTCGGGGCGCGACGCGAGCTCTTCGGCGGACGCCCCGCGCCGCTCAAGCCTGATGCCGCCGCCGGCGACGTCGGGGGTTTCAGCCTGTGGCGCCGGTCCGCTTTCGGTGGTCGCGGTGGTCTCGGGCGCGGCGGCCGTTGCGGGCTTCGTCTCGTCGGTTCGCGGTGCCGGCTTGGCGGCCGCGGGCGGCGCGGTTTCCGCGGGCGTGGTGGTGGGCGCGGCCGTGATCCGTTCGGGCGGCGCACCGTCGAGTTCGTCGTCGTCCAGGATCAAGAAGTTAAGGCCGATGGCACCAACGACGACGATGACGCCGATGCCGATGACGACGAGCGCGCGGACCACTATTTACCCCGCTACAACGAAATGTTCCGTATCCCGATGGATCGACCACAAGATATCACCATCGACGCCGGGGGTATAGCGACTCGCATTTCGAACGCCCGCTTACTGAAATGAAGCGGATTCACGCGATTCCGATCGACCGCGATCCGCTCTCGGTTTCCGAAGCGATGGTCACTTCGCGGATTCGATTCGCTTGCTGACGGGGGGCAGCGAGCGCAAATAGACGATGATCGCGTCCTGGTCGGCGTCGGTGAGCTTCGAGGTGGTGTTTTCCACGACCTCGGCCATGCCCGAGCCGACGAAGTCGGCGTCGGGCAGCATGCCAATTGTGAACAACGACTTGAGATCTCCGTCCGACCAGCGGCCGATGCCGGTGTCCGCGTCGGGCGTGATGTTGGGGATTCGTCCGCCCTCGGGGCCGACCAGCGTTCCCGAGAATGCCTCGTCGCGCTTGAGCGCGCCAAGCGCGTTACGCGGCGTATGACATTCGCCGCAGTGGCCGAGCGCCTCGACCAGATAGGCGCCGCGGTTCCACGTCTCGTCTCGGTCGGGGTCGGACTCGAACGGCCCGGGCGCGAAAAAAAGCAGCTTCCAGCCGGCGACCAGGGGGCGCCAGCCGAACGGCGGGTCGATGTCGTGGGGCCGATTGCGTTTCGCCACCGGCGCGAGCGAGAAGATATAGGCCTTGATATCGGCGAGGTCCGCGTCGCGGATCTTCGTGAAGGTGGGATAGGGAAAGGCGGGAAAGTAGTGGCCGCCGTCGGGGGCGAGCCCTTCACGCAGCGCGCGTATGAAGTCGGCGTCGGACCACCCCCCGATCCCGTGCTCGGGATCGGGGGTGATGTTGGGGCTGTAGAAGGTCCCGAAGGGCGTCTTGAGCCTGCGCCCGCCCGCCAGCGGCGGACCTTTTCCATCCACGTCGGTATGGCATCCGGCGCATCCGGCGGCCGCGAACAGGTATTCGCCGCGTTTGATGGCCGCCTCATCCGCGCGCGCGGGTTGCGTCCAAGCGAAGCCGGCGAAAACGGCGACGACGCAGAGGGCGGCGAGGCGCCGCCCGCCCGGGGCCTGGGCCAAGCCAGGCGCCCGGGCGAAATCGGTTTTGGCGACCGGCCCTATTGCTTCTTCCGGAAGGTTTTGTGACAGCCGCCGCAGGCCATGCCGACAGGGCCCATTGCCCCTCCAATGGCCTTCATGTCGCCGCCGGCCGCCACTTTGGCGAAATTCGCGGACGCGTCCCTTAACGCCATCCATTTGGCCTTGAATTCATCGGGCTTCTCCCAGATCGCGGGCAGCGCGTTGGTCTTCCCTTCGCCCGAGCCCGCCGGGAATAAATCGCCGGCGATGGCTCCGATACCGGCGATGGCCGCGGCGTGTCCGGCGACATGCCCGGGTTTGCCGGCCTCGCCCTTTAAGACGGCGGAGATGGCGCCCAGGTGGGCGCCCATCGCCTTCATGTGGTTCTGGCGATACTTGATCGCGTTTTCGTCTGCGGCAGCAAAGCCCGCGAAACCGGCACTGGCGATCGTCGCGGCGATCCCCGCGGCAGCAATCCGGCGAAAGAAAGGCGTCATGGGTCTCCCCCCTTTTGAGTTTTGGCATCGCCCGAGTTAACAGCGCGAACGGCGCAATATTCCCGAACGATCATCGAAGGTCAAAATGAAATTTTCGTGAGTGGGAAACGCGAAAGCCCGAGACCGCGCTTTTCCCGCTGGCGGTTGGACGCTACCCTGGCGTCGGCGATTGGCGCGGCGGATACGTAAGGAGTCATGAGCGAGATCGGCGCAATTGCCGTCTTTTGCGGATCGAAGACCGGCATCAATCCGGCCTACCGCGAAGCCGCCTCGCGGCTGGGCGAGGCGATGGCCGGGCGCGGGGTCCGTCTCGTCTACGGCGGCGGCGGCATCGGGCTTATGGGCGTCATCTCCCAGGCGGTCCGGCAGGCGGGCGGCCACGTCTACCGGCGTCATCCCCGATTTCCTGGTCAAGTACGAGGTCGCGGATCACGACGTGACGGAGCTGGTCGTGGTCGACAGCATGCACGACCGCAAGCGGCGAATGTTCGAGCTTGCCGACGGGTTCGTCGTGCTTCCGGGGGGCCTCGGGACGTTGGACGAGGCCATCGAGATCGTGACCTGGAAGCAGCTACGGCTGCACGCGAAGCCCGTCGTGCTCGTCGACATCGAAGGCTGTTGGCGGCCCTTGCGGGCGCTCGTGGATACGATCGTCTCGCAAGGCTTCGCCCATCCGGCGGTGGGCGAGCTGTTCAGCGTCGTCGAGGACGTGGACGACGTGTTTCAGGCCCTCGCGGCGGCGCCCGAGCCGAATCCCGAGGTTCTTACGAGCCATCTCTGACGCCGCCGCCGCCCGCTTGCCATCGTATGCACGCGTGCGTAAGGTCCGCCCCGCCATCGCGCAGCGGTCGGCGCGCCCGGCGACGCGCCGCGTGAACGGGACCCCCGGGGAGAAATCCATGAAGAAAATCAAGGTCGTAAGCCCGATCGTCGAGATCGACGGCGACGAAATGGCCCGGGTCATGTGGACGTTCATCAAGGAAAAGCTGATCCTTCCCTACGTCGAGATTGAGATCGATTACTACGACCTCGGAATCGAGAACCGCGACGCCACCGAGGACCGGATCACGGTTGAGGCGGCCGAGGCGATTCGAAGCCACGGCGTCGGCGTCAAGTGCGCCACCATCACGCCCGACGAGGCGCGGGTGGAGGAATTCAACCTCAATAGCATGTGGCGCTCGCCGAACGGCACGATCCGAAAC
>JAKZXM010000182.1:0-6467 GCA_047514975.1 Rhodospirillales bacterium | reverse complement strand
ACAATTTGTCCTCGGCGCCACGCGCGGCGACGGCACGACCGGCGAGAACGTTACCGCGAACCTGCGCACCATCGAAAATCTTCCCGTCGCGATCGCCGACGGCGCCCCGGATGGGCTCGAGGTCCGGGGCGAGGTCTACATGACCAAGGACGACTTCGCCGCCCTCAACCGCCGACAGGAGGCGGCGGGAGGAAACGCCTACGCCAACCCGCGCAACGCCGCCGCCGGCTCGTTGCGCCAGATCGACGCTTCCATCACCGCGAACCGTCCGCTGCGGTTCTTCGCGTACGCCTGGGGTGAAGTGAGCAAGTCTTCAACCAAGACTCACTGGGACGGCTTGCAGCGCTTGAAGAACTGGAAGTTCGAGATCAACCCGCTCTCGCGGCGGTGTTCGGGCGTGGACGAAATGATCGCGTTCCACGCCGAGATGGCCGCGCGTCGCCACGCGCTCGCCTACGACATCGACGGCGTCGTCTACAAGATCGACCGCCTCGACTGGCAGGACCGCCTCGGCTCCGTTAGCCGGGCCCCGCGCTGGGCTATCGCCCACAAGTTCGAGGCCGAAAAGGCGATCACGGTCTTGCGAAAGATCGCCATCCAGGTTGGGCGGACCGGAACGCTCACCCCCGTCGCCGAGCTCGAGGCGGTGACCGTGGGCGGGGTCGTAGTGGAACGGGCGACGCTCCACAACGAAGACGAGATCGGGCGCAAGGACATCCGCGAGGGCGACACGGTCGTCGTGCAAAGGGCGGGCGACGTCATCCCGCAAGTCGTGGCCGTGGTCGCCAAGAAGAGGCCGCGGGCCAGCCGTCCCTTCGCCTTTCCCGACCGATGCCCGCGATGCGGAAGCCGGGCGGTGCGCGAGGAAGGAGAGGCGGCGCGGCGGTGCACGGGCGGCCTCGTCTGCCCGGCCCAGGCCGTCGAGCGGCTGAAGCACTTCGTCTCGCGCGACGCCTTCGACATCGAGGGGTTGGGGGGCAAGAACATCGAGTCCTTCTGGAAGGACGGCCTGATCGGCGCCCCCGGCGACATCTTCCGGCTGGGCGAACACGCCGAGGCGATTCGCGAACGCGAGGGATGGGCCGAGAAATCGTTCGACAACCTGTTGGCCGCCATCGAGCGTGGCCGGACCATCTCGCTCGCGCGCCTCATTTACGCGCTCGGCATCCGCCAGGTGGGCCAGGCGACGGCGCGGATCTTGGCCAAGCAGTACGGCTCGCTTCAAGCGTGGCGCCGGGCCATGGAGGCGGCCGAGGACCGCGAATCGGAGGTGTTCGCCGATCTCGTCGGCATCGACGGGATCGGGCCGTCGATGGCGGACGATATCCTGGCGTTCATGGCCGAAGCCAACAATCGCGAGGTCCTTGACGATCTGGACGGGGTGCTGACGGTCGAACCCTATGTTGCGTCCGAGGCCGCGGACTCGGCGATCGCCGGCAAGACGGTCGTCTTCACGGGCTCGCTCGCATCCATGAGCCGGGGCGAGGCCAAGGCGCGGGCCGAGGCGTTGGGGGCCAAGGTGGCGGGATCCATCTCGAACAGGACCGATCTGGTGGTCGGTGGCGCGGACGCGGGCTCGAAGGCGAAGAAGGCGCGCGAACTCGGCGTCGCGGTGGTCGACGAGGAGACCTGGCTCGGGATGATCGCGGGCTCGTGAATCCGTTGGCCGTGAAGAAAAGTCCTTCGCGTACGCTCAGTGTACTTTTCTTCAATATTTACAATGAAGAAGGCGGGCCTGGGGCGGCCCGGCGCCCGCCTTCCGCTTGTTCTCTTTTGCAAGGATTTGCGGACCAATGGCGCAAATATTTGCAAAAGGTTTCCGCCACGCCGAACGGCGTGGCGGGATGTAGAATCTCAAATCGGCCCGCCGGGCCGCCTCAAGGGCCGATTCGGCCATGTTCACACCGGGGAAAAGTACACCGTGCCAACGGCGAGGGACTTTTTCACGACCGACGAATCCCGCCGCCCGCCGCCGGGTCATTGCAGCTTCTTCGGTAGCTCCTCGATTTGGGTTTCGATCAAGGCGTCCGCCCTTTTGCCGGTGACGGTTTCGGCGATCACGCGTGTGACGGCGTCCAGCGCCACGTCGGCCGCGGTGTCGCGGACTTCGTCGAGCGCCTTGGATTCGGCGTACGCGATGCGGTTCAGCGCAAGCTGCTCGCGACGCTTCAGCGTGCGTTCCAGCTCACCCGTGGCGCGCACTGTCATCGACGCCGCCTCATCGCGCGCGAGATCGAGGATCGCCTCGGCCTCAGCCGCCGAATCGCGATGCCTGCGCTCGTACGAAGCCAGCAGCTCCTGGGCCTCCTCGCGAAGCTCGCGCGCCTCGTCGAGCTGGCGCCTGATGGCCGCCGAACGTTGGTCCAGGGCGCCGGCGATCATTCGGAACAACGGGCGGAATGCGAACCCCACCAGGATCACGAACGCGACCAGCACCCAGAATTCGGGGGTGGCGAAAATGCCTTCTCCTCCCGTTTGCCCGGCTTCGGCCGCCAGCGCCCTCATGGTCGGCGATCCTTGAGCGCGTGGTCGACGGCGCCCTGAAGGACGGTCTCGTCCGCTGTCTCGCCGACGAGCTTCTCGCTTGCCGCGCGGGCGATCTAGACCGCCGCGTCGCGGAGGTTGGCGAGCGCCCCTTCCTTGGCTTCGGCGATGCGCCGCTCGCCCTCGGCGATCTCGGCGCCCAGGCGTTCGGCGAGCGCCGCCTGCCGTTGGGCCGAGGTTTCGGCGAAATCGGCCGCGGCCCCTCGAACGATCGCCTGCGCCTCGGCCCGGGCCTCGTCGATGGCGGCCTCATAGGCCGCCAGCACACGGGTGGCTTCATCACGAAGCGACTCGGCCTTCGCGAGCCCGTCGTCGATGCGCCGCTGGCGCTCCTCGAGAACGCGGCCGATGCGTGGCAGCGCAAGCCGCGCCATGAGCAGATAAAGGATCGCGAACGAGATGGCGAGCCAGATCAGCTGCGGCGCGAACGTGGTCGGGTCGAGTTGCGGAAGGCCGGCCGCGAGCGCCGTCGAATCGAAGGCGCCGAACGTCAGCAGGGCCGCGAGGGCGGCTTGCGACAAGGCGCGCATCATGGCGTTGCGTCCCTTTCCGTCGCGGTGCGTGCGAACCGACTCAGAAGAAGAACAGGATCAGGAATGCGATCAGGAGCGCGTAAAGCGCCACCGCCTCAACCAGCGCGAAGCCGATCCACGCGAAACCCTGTACCTGCTCGAGGGCGGCCGGGTTGCGCGCGATGGAGCCGATGAGGGTGGAGAAGATGTTGCCGATCCCTATGCCGACTCCGCCGAGACCGATCACGGCCAGGCCGGCGCCAATCAATTTCGCGGCGTCAATTTCCATAGTCGTTCGTCCTCGTGTTCGTTTCGTCTCGGTGGTTGATCATGATTGAAAACCGCACGGCCCCGCGCGGTCAATGCAAGTGGATGGCGTCGCTCAGGTAAAGACAGCTCAGGATCGTGAAAACGTACGCCTGCAAGACGGCGATCAGGAACTCGAGGCCCGTCAGCGCCACCGTGACACTGAGCGGCGCCCACCCACCCAGCAGCCCGAGCGGCACCACGAATCCCGCAAACACCTTCAGCATGGTGTGTCCCGCCATCATGTTGGCGAACAGGCGGATCGACAGGCTGACCGGGCGCGAGAGATAGGACACGATCTCGATCGGCACCAGCAAAGGCGCCAAGATCATCGGAACCCCGGACGGCAGGAAGAAGGTGAAGAACCGCAACCCATGCCGGACGATGCCGACCAGTGTGACGCCCACAAACACAGCGATCGCCATGGCGAACGTCACGATGATGTGGCTGGTGACCGTGAAGCTGTAGGGAATCAGGCCGATCAGGTTGGCGAACAGGATGAACATGAATAGCGAGAAGATGAAAGGAAAGTAACGGCGGCCCTCGGCGCCCACGTTGTCGCGTACCATCGCGCCGATGAACTCGTAGGCGAGCTCGGCCATGGATTGCCAGCGGTTCGGGACCGTCGAGCGCCCGCGCATGCTGAGCGTGAGGAAGAGCGTCGCCGCGGCGACCGCGGCCAGCATGAAGGCGGACGAATTCGTGAACGAGGCGTCGACCTCGCCGATCGGGATCGAGACGATCGTCTTGATCTGGAACTGTTCAAGCGGATTCGCCACGTGATCCCTCTTCGGTCGACTCGTCCGAACCCGTCCCGTCTTCGCCGCTACGCGGCTCTCGCGTCTCGGGCGCGTCGGTCCTTCCGTTCGTCCTCCCGGCCTCCGGCCCGGAGGCGGCAGGCCGTTGGGTGCCGGGCGCCAGTCCGATCCCGCTCGCCACCCGGTAAACGTTCAGCATTCCCGCGCCGGCGCCAAGAAAAAAGAACACCACCAGAAGCCAAGGCGCGGTGCCGAGCCAATGGTCCAGCAGCAGCCCCAATCCGACGCCCACGCCCAAGGCGGCGACGAGCTCGGTTCCGATGCGAAAGGCGAGCCCCATGCCGCTCGTCGACGCCCGCGATTCCGCCGGTCCGGCCTTCGCCGGCGCCGCACCTTCCGCCCTGGCGCGCCGAAGCCGCTCGTCCAGGTTCTTCAGCGGCTCCGCAGATTTGCCATTTTCCATAAAAAAACGCGGACACCCAACCGTGAAGGCCGAGTTCGCGCCCTGTTCGGCCCGCGAAAATAATTGCGGCTCCGGGCGCTGTCAAGGCCGAAGGGTTGGGCATTATTGATTGAAATTAAAAGATTTTCCGTCTCGGCCGTGGGGGCTTAAGCGGTCTGGCGAAGCGCCTCGGCCTGGCCGAGATCGACGGATACGAGTTGCGAGACGCCCTCTTCACCCATGGTCACGCCGAACAGACGGTCCACTTGGGCCATGGTCATGCGGTTGTGGCTGACGATCAGGAACCGGGTGTCGCATTGGTGCGCGATATCATCGACCAGGCTGAGAAACCGGCCGACGTTGGCGTCGTCGAGGGGCGCGTCGACCTCGTCGAGGATGCAGATCGGCGCCGGATTGGTAAGAAATACGGCGAACAGAAGCGCGATCGCGGTCAACGCCTGCTCGCCGCCCGAAAGCAAGGACAGCACCTGAAGCCGCTTGCCCGGTGGGCTCGCCATGATCTCCAGACCCGCCTCGAGGGGATCGTCGGATTCCGTAAGCTGGAGATGGGCGCGCCCGCCGCCGAACAGGCGTTTGAACAGTTCCCGGAAGTGGCGGTCGACTTCGTCGAACGAAGCCAGCAGGCGTGCCCGTCCCTCGCGATCGAGCTCGCCGATCCCGCGGCGGAGCTTGGCGATGGCCTGGACGAGGTCCTCGCGTTCGCTCTCGAGGCTGGCGAACCGCTCCTCCACCTCATCGGCCTCCTGCTCGGCGCGAAGGTTGACGGGGCCCATGGTGTCGCGTTCCCGGAGCAGGCGCTCCAACCGCCGCTGGAGCGTCTCTTCGTCGGGGGTCTCGGCGTCCTCGTCAAGACCGGCGTGGGTGGCGAGCTCTTCGGGCGCGCATTGCAATTGCTCGGCGACGCGTTCTGTCAGGCCCGCGAGAGTCTGTTCGCCCTGCTCCACCAGACCCTCGGCGCGCACCATCCGCTCGCGCGCGCTCGCGCGTTCGGCCTCCGCGGCGCGGGCGGCGCGGCCCGCCTCGGCCAAGCGCCCTTCGGCTTCGGCGACGCGGTCGGCGGCTTCCCGACGATCGGCCTCGGCGTGGTCGAGCGCGGTGAGCACCGATTGGCGCCGCTCGGCGATCTCGCGGGGCCGTTCCGCCAACCGATCCATCTCGCCCGCCGCCTGTCGGCGGCGGTCCTCGAGATCGCTCAAGCGCGCCTCGGCGCCGTCCTTGCGTCCCTGCCAAAGCGCCAGTTCCCGACCGATCGCGCTCTCCCGCCGGGTCCGGTTTTCCGCCTCGCGGACAAGGCCGTCGTGGACCGCCCGGCACTCGGCCTCGGCGGAACGCCGCCGGGAAAGCTCGTCACGGAGCTGGGCCAGTCGGGTGGGGGCGGAGTCGGACGCGGGCAGATCGGCGAGCGATCGCCGGAGCCGTTCGATCTCGGGCTCGATCTCGGCGGTCTCGGCGCGGGCCTGCTCGGCGCCTTCGCCGAGCGCCGCCCACCGGGAAGCGGCTTCGGCCATCCGCTCCTTGATCTCGGCGCAGGCCTCCCGGGCGCCGGCGCATTCGGCCTCCGCCGCGCGCTCGCCCTCTCGCGCGCCGCGTTCCTCGTCCGCCACGCGCGCATCGGCCGCGCGCGCCGTCTGCAATTGCGCGTCGTTTGCGTCCAGCGCCCCGGCCGCGTCTGCGATCTCGAGGCGGACCACGTCGAGGCGCTTGCGTTGGGCAAGCCGCGTCGCGGCCGAAGTCTGCGCACCCGGCGCAACCGTGAAGCCGTCCCAGCGCCACAGGCCGCCGTCGCGGCTGACGAGCCGTTGTCCCTGGGCCAGTTGATCGCGAAGACGTTCGCCGGCATCCCCGTCGGCGACGACGCCGATCTGGTCGAGACGCCGGCGAAGG
>JAKZXM010000181.1:0-3106 GCA_047514975.1 Rhodospirillales bacterium | reverse complement strand
ATGCGGCACGCTTTCGGACGACCGCGCACCGCTCTATAATCGTTGCGCGGCAAAGCCCTCGGTCCCCGGTGTACGAAAACGCCCTTCTTTCCGTAGACGAGATGTCCCGCGCCGATCAGGCGGCGGTCGCGGCCGGGGTGTCCTCGCTCTCGCTCATGGAGGCCGCGGGGGCGGCCGTCGCCGAACACGTCCAGCGGCGCTGGGAGTCGCGGCCCGTCGTGGTGCTGTGCGGGCCCGGAAACAACGGCGGCGACGGGTTTGTGGTCGCCCGCCTGCTCGCCGTCTGCGGATGGCCGGTCCGCGTCGCGTCGATGGGCGAAGTTTCGAAGCTCGCCGGGGACGCCGCGACCAACGCCGGGCGCTGGAACGGCGGGACCGTCCCGTTGTCGCCCGACGTCCTCGGTGACGGACCACTGGTGATCGACGCCCTGTTCGGCGCCGGCTTGGCCCGGCCCCTCGACGGCGCCGCCCGCGCGGTCGTGGACGCGATCGACGATCGCAAGCTCGATTGCGTGGCCGTCGATATTCCGAGCGGGGTTCACGGCGATACCGGCGAGGTTCTGGGCGCGGCGCCCCCAGCCCGGCTCACGGTCACGTTCTTCCGCCGCAAGCCCGGGCATCTTCTGCTTCCGGGGCGCGAGATTGCCGGCGAGGTGGTCGTCGCCGATATCGGAATCCCGGAAACGGTGCTCGACGAGATCGCGCCCCGAACCTTCGCCGCCGGCCCGGCCCTTTGGCGCGACGCCTATCCGTGGCCCGAGGCCGGTGACAACAAGTACAGCCGCGGCCACGCGGTCGTGGTGGGGGGCGCCGAGATGACCGGTGCGGCCCGGCTGGCCGCCCAAGGGGCGCGGCGAATCGGGGCCGGACTGGTCACGCTCGCGGTTCCGCCGGCGTCCTTCGCCGTTTATGCCGCCGGCGCGCCTGGAACCCTGGTGAAACCGGTCGCCGACGCGCGCGCCTTCGCGGACCTATTGCAAGACAAGCGCAAGAACGCGGTCCTCGTCGGGCCCGGCGCGGGGGTGACGGACGAGACCCGGGCGATGGCGCTGGCGGCGCTGGCGGCGGGCAAGGCCTGCGTGCTCGACGCCGACGCGCTGAGCGTGTTTGGCGAAGACCCGAGCGCGCTGTTCGCCGCCATATCGCCCGCGCCTTGCGTGCTGACGCCGCACGAAGGCGAGTTCGCGCGCGTGTTCGGGTCCACATCCGCTGCGGGTGCGGCGGGCGGGCGGTTAGCGCGCGCGCGCGCGGCGGCCGAACTTTCCGGCGCGGTCGTGCTGCTCAAGGGCCCGGACACCGTGATCGCGGACGCACACGGGCGCGCGGCGATCAACGAGGGCGCGCCGCCCGAACTGGCCACCGCGGGCTCGGGCGACGTGCTCGCCGGAATGATCCTGGGGCTGTTGGCGCAAGGGATGGATGCGTTCGACGCGGCGGCCGCCGCGGCGTGGCTTCACGGAGCCGCCGCCGCGGAGTTCGGCCCCGGCCTGATTGCCGAGGACGTCGAGCAGTCGTTGCCGAAGGTTCTTCGCCGGTTGCGGGCAACGCATGGGCGGCGGGCTTGAAATCAGCCGGGATCGTTCCGAACTGTTAGGCGTACCGTTGTAGCGATCGACGACATGAACGAGAACGGCAAGTCCGGATTTCTGGACCGGACCCTCAACAACCTGCGGAACGCCTGGCAGGCGATCGCGGGCTCGGCCTACGACGAATCGACCGCGAGCCTGCGGCCCGAGCTTCCGGAGGCAGACACGGCGCCGCTTTTGAAGCAGATGCGCGCCTGCCTCGATTCGCAAGGCGGCGAGGTTTCGGCGCGCGCCCGGGCGGCGGCGTTGGGGCGCGCCTATCTCGCCCTCGACGCGACGGGGCGCGAGCGCTTTCTCGATCTGCTGGCGAGCGAGTTCGACGTGGACCACGCGGCTGTGGACCGGGCCGTCGACGCGCTTCGCGGCGCCCGCGACGCAGACGCGCGCCAAGCCTCCGAGAACGCGCTCCGCGCGGCGCTGGCGCCGCCGCGGATCGAGATCGCGACGCGCTTCAACGCCCTTCCCGATGGGGTCAAGTTCCTGGTGGACATGCGCGCCGAGCTGATGCGGATCGGCGGTGCAAACCCGCGCCTTCGCGCGTTGGAGCACGATCTCAAGATCCTTCTCACCACCTGGTTCGACGTGGATTTCCTGGAGCTCCGGCGGATCACGTGGGAGAGCGCGTCGGCCGCCCTGCTCGAGAAGCTGATCGCCTATGAGGCGGTGCACGCGATCCGGGACTGGGACGATCTCAAGGACCGGCTCGATTCGGACCGCCGCTGCTTCGCCTTCTTCCACCCGCGGATGCCGGACGAGCCGTTGATCTTCGTCGAGGTGGCGCTCGTCCACGGCATGGCCGACGACATCCAGTCGCTTCTCGACGAGACCGCGCCCGTCGAGGACGCGGCCCGCACGGACACGGCCGTCTTCTACTCCATCTCCAACGCCCAGCGGGGGCTCGACGGGATCAATTTGGGAAATTTCCTCATCAAGCGGGTCGTCGACGAACTGACGCGGGAGTTCAAGGGCCTCGGCACCTTCGCCACCCTCTCGCCGATCCCGGAATTCCGAGCCTGGCTCGACAAGCGGCTGGCGAACGGCGCCGACGAGCTTTTGCGTGCGGGCGAAAAGAAGGCCATCCTCGCCGTCGCGCGGGGCGCCAACGACGCCCGCGCCGCGCTCAAATCACTGGTCGCGAGACCCGGGTGGCCCGAGGACAAGGCGGTCGCGCGGGCGCTCCGCAAGCCCTTGATGCGCCTTTGCGCGCACTATCTGATTGGCGAACGCCGGTCCGACAACTGCGCGCGCGATCCCGTCGCGCATTTCCATTTGCGCAACGGGGCGCGCATGGAGCGACTGAACTGGCTGGGCGACCGGTCGCGCAACGGCCTCGAGGGCTCGGCGGGCATGATGCTCAACTACGTCTACGACGTAAGCGAGATCGAATCGAACCATGAAGCCTATACCACCTGAGTCGGACCCGATTTTCTTGGACACAGAATTGGCTTAATCGAAGTGTCCAAGGAGGACCGGAACATGACCGATAATTTTGAGAAGAAAGTTGCTGTTGATGGGCCTGT
>JAKZXM010000180.1:0-6424 GCA_047514975.1 Rhodospirillales bacterium | reverse complement strand
GGCGTAGCGCCGCGTTGGCGGACATCGAGCGACGCCCGCGGAACCACGGTGCGGCGCCGACACGCGCCCTGATCTCGTGGGCGCTTTACGACTGGGCCAACTCGCCCTTCTTCACACTCGTCATCACCTTCGTCTTTTCCGCCTACTTCGCCCAGGCGATCGTTGCAGACCCGGTGCGCGGCACCGAGCTCTGGGGATACGCGATCACCGCCTCAAGTCTGATGGTTGCCGTGTTCAGCCCGATTCTCGGCGCCGTCGCCGATGCGACCGCGCGCCGGAAACCCTGGCTCTTCGTGTTTACCTGCGTCTGCGTCTTGGCCTCGGCGATGCTCTGGTACGCCGAGCCGGCGCCCGCGTTCGTCGTCTGGGCGCTCGCCTGGGTAGTGGTCGCCACGGTCGGGATCGAGTTGGGGATCGTCTTAAACAACGCCATGCTGCCCGACCTGGTGGCCGCGGCGCGCATGGGCCGCTGGTCGGGCTGGGCCTGGGCGCTCGGATACCTCGGCGGCCTGGCGGCGCTGGTCTTGGCGCTCATGGGCTTCGTCCGCGCGGACGATCCCTGGCTCGGGCTCGACAAGGGGTCCCTACAGCACGTTCGCGTAGTGGGGCCGCTGGCGGCCTTCTGGCTGGCGGCGTTCTCGTGGCCGTTGTTCGCGTTCACGCCGGATCGCACGCCGAGCGGCCTGGCGGTTGGCGCCGGCGTGGTCCGGGGCTTGCGGACCCTCGTCGACACGCTCAAGCGGGTGCGGGACTACGGGAACGTCGCTTGTTTCCTATTGGCGCGCATGTTGTACGCGGACGGTCTCGCGACGGTCTTCGCCTTCGGCGGCATCTACGCCGCCGGAACCTTCGGCATGACGTTGGAGCAGGTGATGATCTTCGGGATCGTGCTCAACGTCACCGCCGGGGCCGGCGCGTTCGCCTTCGCCTGGATCGACGACTGGCTGGGCTCGAAGCGCACCATCATGATCGCGCTCGTGGGCCTCATCGCGTCTGCGCTGGGCGCGGTCGTCGTGACCGATCCGTTCTGGTTCTGGTTCTGGGGCGCGTTCTTGGGCGTCTTCGTCGGCCCCACCCAGGCCGCCAGCCGGACCCTGATGGCGCGGCTCGCGCCGGCCGAGCTCCGGACCGAATTTTTCGGCCTCTACGCGCTTACGGGCAAGGCAACGGCCTTCGCCGGCCCGTTCCTGGTGGCGACGGTCACGGCCGCGTTCGAGAGCCAGCGCCTCGGGCTTTCAATCGTGCTCGCGTTCTTTCTTGCGGGATTCGCGCTTATGTTCACGGTGCGCGAGCCCGAACGAGCGTGATCGCCCGATGCGCTGACGGATCGTGCGGGCGGCCCGTGGCGCCGGGACCCGCGAATACGAACCGGGCGCGAGAGGGATCTCGCGCCCGATATTCCTTGCCCGGGGGGTCGCCCTCAGTGGCGGAAGTGACGCACGCCCGTGAACACCATGGCGAGCCCCTTTTCGTCGGCGGCCGCGATCACTTCGGCGTCGCGCACCGAGCCGCCGGGCTGGATCACCGCCGTCGCGCCCGCACCGGCGGCCTGGAGCAACCCGTCCGGGAACGGGAAGAAGGCGTCCGAGGCGACCACCGAACCCTCCGCGGGGCTTATCTCCTCGCCCGCATTCCGTCCCGCCTCGGCCGCTTTCCAGGCGGCCATCCGGGCGGAATCGACGCGGCTCATCTGTCCGGCGCCGATCCCGATCGTCGCGCCCCCCTTGGCGAGGACGATCGCATTCGATTTCACGTGTTTGCAAACCGTGAAGGCGAAGCGCAAATCGGCGATCTCGGCTTCAGTGGGTTCGCGCTTGGTGACCACCTCGAGCCGTTCCGCGGTGACGGCGCCGTCGCGGCGTTGAACCAGGAATCCCCCGCTCAAGCCCCGGACCGCGATGCCGTCCGCGGCCGAATCCGCCATGCCTCCGGTAATGAGGACACGCAAGTTCTTCTTCTTGGCCAGGACCGCGAGCGCGTGCTGGTCGGCGTCGGGGGCGACGACAACTTCCACGAATTCGGCGACGATCCGCTCGGCCGTCGCCGCATCGAGGGTCCGGTTGAGTGCGATGATTCCGCCGAACGCGCTCATGGGATCGCAGGCGAATGCGCGGGCGTAAGCCGCATCAAGGGTTGCGGCCACGGCCACGCCGCACGGGTTCGCGTGCTTGACGATCGCCACGGCGGGCGCGTCGAACTCGCTCGCGAGCTCGAACGCCGCGTCGGCGTCGCCTAAGTTGTTGTAGCTGAGCTCCTTGCCCTGAATCTGGCGCGCGGTGGCGATGCCGGGGCCGCTGCCCATGGCGCCGACGTAGAGCGCGGCCTCTTGATGCGGGTTCTCGCCGTAGCGAAGGCGATACCCGAGCTCGCCCGCGAATGTCATGGTGCGCGCGAACGGCGTTTCCGAGGCGCGCGCCATCCACGCGGCGATGACGGAATCGTACGCCGCGCACCGGG
Organism: Rhodospirillales bacterium; assembly: GCA_047514975.1. Lineage (GTDB taxonomy): Bacteria > Pseudomonadota > Alphaproteobacteria > Rhodospirillales > JASLLV01 > JASLLV01. The sequence continues at coordinate 3,967 of JAKZXM010000180.1, read as the reverse complement.
CGAAGGCGGCGGCCGCCATGCGCGCTTTGAACGCCGGCGTCGTCGCGCCGTCGTTGGCGGCGATCTCCTCGATCAGCGCGCCGTAGTCGGATGGGTCGACGACGACGGTCACGAACGCGTGGTTCTTGGCCGCCGCCCGGATCATGGCCGGGCCGCCCACGTCGATGGTCTCGATGCACGTGTCGGCGTCCGCGCCGGCCGCGAGCGTCTCGGCGAACGGATACAGATTGACGACCAGAAGGTCGATCGGCTGCAAATCATGGGCGGCCATGGCCGCCTCGTGTTCGGGACTGCCGCGAAGGCTCAGAAGCCCGGCGTGGATTTTGGGATGAAGGGTTTTCACGCGTCCGTCGAGAATTTCGGGGAAGCCCGTGAAGCGGGAGACCTCGACCACCGGAACGCCGGCGTCGCGCAACGCCCTCGCCGAGCCGCCGGTGGAGACGATTTCGATCCCTCGGCCGCCAAGACACCGGCCCAGCTCCGCGAGACCCGTCTTGTCGAAGACGGAGATCAACGCGCGGCGGATCATCTTCGGCATGGCACGGGCGATCCTTCGTCAAGCGGCACTCGACGCGACGACGCCGGCGTCAACCCGAGGCCGCCTTGGGCGCGTCGGCGACCCAGGGCACGTACTCGGGCACGAGGCGTTCGAGAATATCGGCGGTCCGGCGAACGTCGGCCGCCCCGGCCGCGTCCGCCAATTCGCGAATGGATCGACGAAGCTCGTCCAGGTCCATCGCCCGCGGGGCGGCCAGCAAGATGCCCTTGCAATCGGTCGGGACCAAGGGCTCGCCGCCGTGGATGGTCTCCTCGACGAGTTTCTCGCCGGGGCGCGGTCCGATCACGTCGATCCGCACGTCGTGATCGGGGCGCAAGCCAGCAAGCCGGATCATCTGCTTCGCGAGATCCAGGATCCGGACCGGCTCGCCCATGTCGAGAACGAAGATCTTGCCGTCCTCGGATACCCCGCGGCTTCCAAGCGCCGAGGCCTGCAGAACGAGTTCGATGGCTTCGCGGACGGTCATGAAGTAGCGCTTCATCTCTGGGTGGGTGAGCGTGATCGGCCCGCCGCGCGCGAGCTGGCGCTGGAACAACGGCACCACCGAGCCGGTCGAACCGAGCACGTTGCCGAACCGGACGGTGACGAAACGGGTCTCGGCTCCGGACTGGCGGCCCAGGGACTGGCAGTACTGCTCGGCGACCCGTTTGGTCGCGCCCATGACGCTCGTGGGATTGACCGCCTTGTCCGTCGATATCATCACCATCACGCCGACGCCGGCGCTGCGGCAGGCGTCGGCCAGGTTGACCGTTCCAAGGACGTTGGTCGCGACCCCTTCGGCCACGTTCGCCTCGACGAGCGGAACGTGCTTGAGCGCGGCCGCGTGAAACACAAGCTCGGGCGCGCAGCCGCGGACGACCTCGTCGACGCGCGAGGCGTCGCGCACGTCGCCGAGGATCGCGCGCCGGGCCAGTCCGGGGTGGCGATCGGCGAGTTCAAACTCGACCGAATAGAGATTGAACTCGGAGTTGTCGAGAAGCACGATCTCTGCCGGCCCGAAATCGCTCGCCTGACGCACCAACTCGGCGCCGATGCTGCCGCCGGCGCCGGTCACCAGCACCCGGCGGCCCTCGATGAGTGCGCGCATCGCCTCGCGATCGAGGGGTGTTTGCGGGCGCCCCAGAAGATCCTCGATGGCCACCGGCTTGACCTCGATCTCGTCCGTCACCTCGCTCTTCAGATCGGTCAGGCGGTGCAGCCGGGCCAGGGTCATGCCGGTCTGGTCGGCGGCCTCGAGCAGCTTGCGGACCCGCGCGCCATCCAGATCGTCGCGGGTCAAGACAAGGCGCTCAGGTGATTTTCCCCGACCCGCGAGCTTTTCGACCACGGCCGGGATCTCGTCGAGGGTTCCGAGAACCTCGAGCCCGTGGATGCGACGTCCGACCCGGTCGTGCCGCTCCGAGACGATGCCGACGATGCGGTAGTTCTGTTCGCGTGCGCGACCCAACGCGCGGATGAACAGCTCGGCCCCGTCGCCGGCGCCGGCCAAAAGGACCGGTACGCGGCGATGGCCGCCGCCGTCGGCCCGCCAATCGAAGGTCCTGTCCTTGATGATGCGGTAAAGGAATCGCGGACCGCCCAGCAAGGCGATCAGCACGAACCAATTGATGAAGGGAAGCGAGCGGGGAAGGCCCTCCAGACGCGACCACAGGAACAGAACCGCAAGGAAGCCCAGAACCGCGACCGTCGCCGAGCGGCCGATCGCCATCATGTCGTTCAGCGACGCATACCGCCACACGCCGCGATAAAGCCCCATGGTCCAGAAGACGACGGCACCGACGACCGTGAAGACCAGCGTTCCCCTGAACACGAGCTCGGGCGAGTAATAAAAGAACGTATCGCCGAGCCGCAGGTAGAGAGAAAGGACGAACGAGACCGCCCCCATGACGATGTCGTGGGCGAAGGCGAGATGATGGCGACCAAGTCGCGGAAGCCAATTCGGCATCGGCCGGTTCCCGTATAAGCCCTATTCGCCGCCGCCCTTGGACCGGGCCTCGGAAGCGAACCACTGGGCCGTCTCGCGCAGCCCCTCCGCCATGGGAGTGGGCGGAGTCCATGCCAGGGCGCGGCGGATTTTTCGGTCATCGACGGTCAGCGTGTCAAGTAGCCGCGCCGCACTTTCCCCCCGGCCGGCCATTCGCGCGGCGAAGCGGAGCACCGCGGGCGGAACCCGGAACAGCCGGCACGGCCGTCCCAGGGCGCCCGCTACGCGGCGGGCGAGCTCGGGCGTCGAGACGTCCTCGCCATCGCGCAACACGAACATCTCCCCCGCCGCCCCAGGCTCGTCGAGACAGCGAAGGACCGCATCGGCGAGGTTGCCGACGTAGAGCAGGCTCCGCCGGTTGGCGATTCCCGCCAGCGGCAGGGGGAGCGCGCGCTCGCACAGCTTCAGCAGGGCGAGGAAATTTCCCCCGACCCCGCGGCCGTAGACCAGGGGCGGGCGCAGGACGACGGTTTCCAGCCCCGTTTCGGCGCGAACGTCGCTCAGCGCGCGTTCGGCGGCGAGCTTGGATCGCGCATACGCATCGAGCGGCATGGGCGGGTCGGTCTCGCGGAACGGCGCGGCCGATGAGTCCTCGCCGTTGACCTTGGCGGTGCTCAAGAAAACGAACCGCCCCACGCCCGCCTGGGCCGCGGCCTCGGCCAGCCGCCGCGTTCCCTCGGCGTTGACCCGCCCGTACTCGGCCGCGGGATCGGCGGCGCGATCGACCATGACGTGGGTGCGCGCCGCCAGGTGAACGACCGCGTCCGCATCCGCGAAGGCGGCCCGCCAGTCGGACTCGGGGCCGAGTTCCGGGCTCGCCCGCACCACGATGCCGTCGTCCAGCGGCGGACGCCCGGGATCGCGCGTCGTCACGACCACGCGGTGGCCCGCGGACCGCAAGGCCGGACACAGCGCCCGGCCGATGAACCCCATGCCGCCGGTGACGACGACCGTGCTCACGTCGGCGCCAGGACGCCGACCTCGGCCCCCCGCCCGGCCGCGGCCAGTTCCAGCACCGCCAGCATTTGGCGCGCCTGGTTCTCGCGCGTGTGCTTCGGCGCCGCGGCGAGACTTTGTGCCGCCAGCGTCCGGCGGGCCTCGGAATCGTACATCAGGCGACGGACGGCCTGGGCGAGGGCGTCGGGGTCCTCGGCCGGCACCCAAATGCCTGCACGGTCCTCGGCCACGATCCGGCTCGCCTCGCCCTCGGGCGTCGCCAGGATGATCGGCAGTCCCATGGCCATCGCCTCGAATATCTTCGACGGGATCACCCCCTTGAACGTGTCGGTGTTGCGAAGATGGACGAGTGCCACGTCGCACAGGCTCCAGATCGCCGGCATATTGTCCTTCGGTTGCGGGGGCACGAAGACCACGTTTTCGAGTCGGCGATTTCGTGCCTCGGCCATGAGGGCCGAACGTTCGGC
>JAKZXM010000179.1:0-5134 GCA_047514975.1 Rhodospirillales bacterium | reverse complement strand
CACCCTCAATCGCGGGCACTGGACGATCGAGGCGACGCACCACATCCTCGACTGGAGCTTCGACGAGGATCGCAGCCGCATCCGCACCGGGCACGGTCCCGAGAACATGACCCGGCTCCGGCGCTTCGCCATCGGACTCATCCAGGGGCGAGGGTTCGGCGTCGCCGAGACCATGCGGAATCTGGCCAGGAACCCGCGCCGGGTCCTCGACTTCCTGAAGATGACCGCGAACGCCAGCCAGCGGGCAGCGCCCGGCTGACCGCTCCCCGCCAGCCGCCTCCGTCGCCTCACCCCCAACCCCCGGCAAGCGGGGGCGCCCAGCCATGCCCGGATGCCGGAATCATCGGGGGTCAGGTCCAAGGGAATCGTCATCGGACTGCCCGATCACGACCAAATCCAACAACGTGAGCCTGCAAAGGCAACGACGAACGCCTGTGGACGCAGGCTTGATCACCGCGACCCGGCGTGGAAAATCAGAACGAATTTACCGTGGTACAACGCGGGCCGCCGTCAATCGTACTTGAGCTTGACGTACGCGCCCGGCGCGTCCTCGATCACCGGCAGCCCACCGGCGCCCGGCACGGGCGCGGGTCGGTTCCGTTTTCCCGCCCGCCGGCGCACCCAGTCCGCCCACGCCGGCCACCACGACCCGGAGCGCTCGCTCGCGCCTTTCAGCCACGCCTCGGCCTTTCCGGGCGTGTGCGCGTTGAATGCGTACGAGTACTTGCGCTTGTCCGGCGAATTGACGACGCCCGCGATGTGCCCGGATGACGCGAGCGCAAACCTCTTTGGGCCGGAAAAGAGGCGCATCGAGGCATAGACCGATTTCCAGGGCGCGATGTGGTCCTCGCGGGTGGCGAGCCAGAAGCTCGGCACCGTGACCGCGCGCATATCCATGGGCGCGCCGGCGATTTCCAGCGCCCCCGGTCTGACCAACCTGTTCTCGAGGTACATGTTGCGCAGGTAGAACGCGTGCATGGTGGCTGGCATGCGCGTCGCGTCCGCATTCCAGTAGAGAAGGTCGAAAGGGAACGGATCCTTTCCCAGCAGATAGTTGTTCACGACGAAGGACCAGATCAGGTCGTCGGCGCGCAGAAGGTTGAACGTGGTCGCCATCTCGCGGCCCTCGAGGAAGCCGCGATCGCCCATGCGCCTTTCGACTTCCGCCAATTGCTCCTCGTCGATGAAGACGCCGAGCTCACCGGCGTCGCTGAAATCAACGAGCCCCGCCAGATACGTTGCCGATTTTACCCGCCTATCGCCCCTGGCCGTCATGTATCCGAGCAGGCACGCGAGCAACGTTCCGCCGATGCAGTAGCCAATCAGGTTGAATTCGGTTGCCCCGATTGCGCGCTCGATGGCGTCCATGGCGTCGATCGGGCCTTCGAGCAGGTAGTCGTCGAAGGTCTTGTCGGTCAGGGTCTCGTCGGGGTTCACCCACGAGATCACGAAGACCGTGTGACCGCGCTCGGCGGCCCAGCGGACGAACGATTTTTCCTCGCCGAGATCGAGGACGTAATACTTGTTGATCCAGGGCGGGATGATCAATAACGGGCGCTCGTAGACGGTTTCGGTCAGCGGCGCATACTGGATCAACTGCATCAGTTCGTTCTGGTAGATCACCTTGCCGGGCGTATTGGCGAGGTTTCCGCCGACCTCGAAGGACGTATCGTCGGTCATGCGGATGGACAGCACCCCGCGCCCGCGTTCCAGGTCGTCGAGCAGGTTCTTGGTGCCACGAACCAAGTTTTCGCCGTGGGTCTCGATCGTCGCCCGCAGCACCTCGGGGTTCGTCAGCACGAAGTTGCTCGGCGACAGCGCGTCGACGAATTGGCGGGTGTAGAAGGCCACCTTCTGGGCCGTTTTTTCGTCCAGCCCCTCGACATTTCCGACCAGCGACTGAACCCAACGCGCGGACAACAAGTACGACTGCTTGACGAAGTTGAATATCTCGATCTCTTGCCAATCGGGGTGGTTGAAGCGCCGGTCTCCTTTGTCGGGCAGAATCGCGGATTCGGCCTCTTGACCCAACATGCGCCGGCTCGTCGATCGCCAGAGCTCCATATAATCCTGCCAGAGCGCGAATTGCGCTTCGACAAGGGCCGCGGGATCCATCATCATCTGCCGGGTCATCTCGAGGAAGGCGGACGAGACGTTGAGAGGATCGACGTTCCCGATGGGCCCGAGAGCCGACTGGCGCGCGGCAAAGTCCGCCACGAGGCGCTGGGCGCGCTGGGCGATGTCGGCCATCTCATGGGCCAGTCCGGCCCCGTCAGACGCCCGCTCTTTTGCGCCCGGTTGATCGTTCATAGGGCGATCCTTTATCATTTCCGTCGCGCGCGGGCGCGAATGCCCGTGACATACCACGACGCGGCGCCTTCATAATTCGTTAGTTTACGTGAATCAACGTGTGATCGAGGGGCGAGACGCGAAGCCGCATCAGAACCGCCACCGGAGAAACGGGGATGACACAAGCCGGTCACGGGCCCAGCCCGTTCCTTAAGACCCTGCAGCCAGGGGCCCGCGCGATCGGCGCGGTCCTCGTGTTCGCCTTCGCGCTCGGCGGCTGCGCCGACATGCCCTACGCACTCAATCCCGCCGAATGGTACAAGAGCGTCGAAAGGCTGTTCACCGACGACGGCGTCGAAAGCGATGCCGATGCGCGCGAGAGCCCGTTGACCGCCGAGCGCAGTCAGCCCGCACCGGGGGCGGACCGACCGTTTCCCAGTCTCGCGACGACGCCCGAACGGCCAAGCCCGCCGGACCGCGCGGAGCGCCAAGCGGTCGTCGAAGGCTTGGTCGCGGATCGCGAAAGGGCGCAATATTCATCCGAGGTGATCCGCCGTCAGGGCGAGCCCACCGAGACGCTTCGACCGACGGGATCGGCCACGGGCGCACCTCCGCCTCCGCCTCCGGTCACGCCGGCGCGCCCGCCGGTCGCTCTCGCCGAGGCGCCGCCGCCAGCCGCCCAGGCGCCGCCGCCGGCCGCCGGATTGCCACCACCGCGTCGGTTGCCGCCGACGGAAGCGTCCTCTCTCGCGGCGCCGGGCGGGGTCCAGGAGACTTACCGCGCGCGGCTCGCGCAGCGGCTTCCGTCCGCCGAGACCGCCGCCGCGCCGCCGGCCAACGCGCTCGCGCCCGAGGCCTTCGGTGCGTTCGAGACGGTGGTCGTCTCGTCCGCGGGCGTGCAGCTCGGTCTGGGCGCCCCGGCCCGGGTTCAACCGTCCGCGCCGCCGCCCGCCGCCGGTGCGCTGGCCGCCGCCGGTGCGCTGCCCGCCGCCGGTGCGCCAAATGTGGCCACGCTTGGCATGCGCAAGATCGCGACGATCCAGTTCGCCAACGGCTCGGCCGGTCTCGGCGATCGTGCGAGGCAGGTCTTGCGCCAGGTCTCGCGCCTGTACGACCAGCGGGACGGCGGTTCGGTGCGAATCGTGGGCCACGCGAGCAGCCGCACGCGCACCATGGATGCCGTGCGCCACGCGATGGTGAATTTACGGGTTTCGGCCGTTCGTGCCGAATCGGTGGCGCGCACGCTCGAGCGGAACGGCATCAGTCGCGATCGCATGACGGTCATGGCAAAGTCGGATGCCGAGCCCCTCTATTACGAGTCCATGCCGTCGGGCGAAGCGGGAAACCGCAGGGCCGAAATCTATTTCATGAATTGACGCGCGCCCATCCGGCCCGCATTCGCGCGCCTGTGCGCTGGCTCGGCCGTCCGGTTGCCGCTAGAGTGGCGTCGCTCTTCGGCTGCCCCTGGTCCACGATGACAAATGCCCTGAAGGTCGCGGTCGCCGGCTTGGGAACGGTTGGGGCCGGAACGCTCACGCTGCTTGCCCGGCACGCCGCGTCGCTGGAACGGCGCGCCGGCCGCCCCATCACGGTCGTCGCCGTCTCCGCACGCGAGAGGTCCAAGGACCGCGGCGTCGCCATCGACGGCTTCACCTGGTACGACGACGCGGTGGCCATGACGCGCGAGGCGGACGCCGACGTTGTCGTCGAGCTGATCGGCGGTACCGACGGAATCGCCAAGGAGGTGTGCCGCGCCGCCATCTCGGCGGGGCGTCACGTCGTTACCGCGAACAAGGCGCTTTTGGCCCACAGTGGCGTCGAACTCGCCCTCGCCGCCGAGGACGCAGGCCTGACACTGGCGTACGAAGCGGCGGTCGCGGGCGGAATTCCCGCGATCAAGGCGTTGCGCGAGGGCTTGGCCGGCAACCGGATCACGCGCGTCTACGGCATTCTGAACGGGACCAGCAACTATGTTCTGACGGCCATGCGCGAGAGCGGACGCGAGTTCGAAGACGTGCTCGGCGAAGCGCAGGACCTCGGTTACGCCGAGGTCGATCCGAGCTACGACGTGGACGGCATCGACGCCGCCCACAAGCTCGCCATCCTGGCCAGCGTCGCCTTTGGTTGCCGGATCGACTTCGACGGCGTTTACATCGAGGGCATCCGTCACGTCGCGCCCATGGACATCCGGTTCGCCGACGAACTCGGCTATCGGATCAAGTTGCTCGGAATCGCGACGCGAACCACCGACGGCATCGAGCAGCGCGTACACCCGTGCATGGTGTCGCTGAGCGCCCCCATCGCCCACATCGACGGCGTCTTCAACGCCGTCGTCGCCGACGGCGACTTCATGGACAGCTTGATGCAGGAAGGCCGCGGCGCCGGCGCCGGGCCGACCGCGTCCGCCGTGGTCGCCGATCTCGTGGACATCGCCCGGGGACGGACGACGCCGACCTTCGGGGTGCCTGCGCACGAACTCGAGACCTTGGCGACCGCGCCCATGGCGCGCCACCAAGGCGCTTATTACGTGCGCCTGATGGTGGTGGACCGGCCAGGCGTCTTCGCGGACGTGGCGGCCGCGCTCCGCGACAACGAGATTTCCATGGAAGCCGTCTTGCAGCGCGCGCGGGCGCCCGAAGAGACCGTTCCCGTCGTTTTGACGACCCACGAGACGGAAGAGGCGGCGATGTTGCGCGCCATCGCGGCGCCTATTACATTCGCCTGATGGTCGTCGCTCGACCGGGTGTATTTGCCGATGTGGCGGCGGCGCTTCGCGACCATGACGTGTCGATGGAAGGAGTGCTGCAGCGCGGCCGCGATCCCGGCGAACCGGTCCCGGTGGTGA
>JAKZXM010000178.1:0-3367 GCA_047514975.1 Rhodospirillales bacterium | reverse complement strand
GAATGTCCGTTCCTGGCTACTTCCGGAAGTGAGGGGAGGTCGCTAAGGAAGTCCGCTTTCGGGCGGAAAGCAGACATCGTACGGTAACGTTTCTTCACCATCGATCACGACGTCGCCCACATTGATACCCACGCCAAATTCGATACATTGTGTGGGCGGTTGGTGCGTAATATACGGAAGCCAACGGCGCCGCGCCGACCGCCGATCCCCCAGAACACCCTTTGAACCCGGAGGCAGATGGAAATGAAGTTGTACTACAGCCCAGGCGCCTGCTCGCAGGCGTCACACATCGTCCTCCACGAAACGGGCCTGGAGTACGACAAGGAAAAGGTCAACATCGGCGAAAAGACAACGGAAAGTGGCGGCGCCTTCCTGGACGTCAACCCCAAGGGCCAAGTCCCTGTGCTGGAGCTCGATGACGGTCAGATCCTCACCGAAGGCTCCGTCATCGTCCAATATCTCGCCGACAGGGCGCCGGACGCCGGCCTCCTGCCCGCCGCAGGTACCATGGAACGGGTCCGCGTCCAGGAATGGCTCAGTTTTGTCGGTTCCGAACTGCACAAGCCCTTCGATGCGCTGTTCAATCCGGCGGTACCTGAGGAATTCAAGAGCATTGCCAAGGAGAACTTGGCCCGCAAATTCGTCTTCCTCGACGCCCACTTGGCCGACACCGACTACCTGGCCGGTGATAGCTTCACGGTCGCCGACCCCTATCCCTTTGTCATCCTCAACTGGACCAAGTCCCAGGACATCGACTTAGGCGATTACAAGAACATCAGCGCCTTCATGGACCGAGTAGCGGCCCGCCCGCACGTGCAGGAAACCCTCAAGGCCGAAGGTCTGGTTTAGGTTGCCCGAGACCGGCCGCCCGCGAGGAGCGGTGTGAGTCTGCTGATGGCTAATCTCGGACTCAATAGCCGCACCAGAACGATGACCGCTTTCAGACGATTAGCCGACATACGAGTCCGCTTCGTGCTTTCTGCACGCCGAATTTCAAACTGAGACACGACCGCCCCGCGCGCGGGCTTGACGGTTCGCCCAGGCGCCTGCAATGTTCGCGGGCGGGCCACGGGAAGGCGCGCAGTATCTTCCGAGCACCGGTGAACAACGCGCCCGAACCTGTTGAGATGTTTTTACTTATAGATAACTACGACAGCTTCACTTACAACCTGCGTCATTACCTTGGCGAGTTGGGCGCGGACGTAGACGTGCGGCGCAACGACGCGCTCAGCCCCGAAGAGGCGCTTGCGCTCGGGGTCCAGGGAATCGTGATCTCGCCGGGGCCGTGCGATCCCCACCGGGCTGGAATCTGCGTCGATTTGGTGAGGCGCGCGGCCGGCACCCTGCCGATACTCGGCGTTTGCCTCGGCCACCAGTGCATCGGCCAAGCGCTCGGCGGACGCGTGGTGCGCGCGCCACGGCCCATGCACGGCAAGCTGAGCCAGATCCACCACCGCGGACAAGGCGTCTTCGCGGAGCTTCCGAGCCCGTTCACGGCGACGCGCTACCATTCGCTCGCCCTCGCGCGCGATGGTTTCCCCGACGCCCTTCGGATCACGGCCGAGAGCGACGACGGCGTCATCCAGGGGTTCGAGCACCGCGAATGGCCCGTCTTCGGCGTTCAGTTCCATCCCGAGAGCATCGCGTCGGAACACGGGCACGCGCTGCTGCGCAACTTCCTCGACCTCGCGACCACGGGGCGGGTCGCCGCATGACGACGGAAACGGGCCTGAAGCCGTTCCTCGCCAAACTTGCCGACGGGCGATCGCTGGACGCGGACGAGGCCGAGGCCGCGTTCGACATCATCATGTCGGGCTCGGCCACCCAGGCCCAGATCGGCGCGTTCCTGATGGCGCTTCGGGTCCGCGGCGAAACCGTCGACGAGATCACCGGTGCTGTGCGCATCATGCGCGCCAAGGCCGTGGCCGTCTCGGCGCCGGCAGACGCCATCGACGTGGTCGGGACCGGCGGCGACGCGTCGGGCACCTACAACATCTCCACGGCGGCCGCGATCGTGGTTGCGTCGTGCGGCGTCCCGGTCGCCAAGCACGGCAATCGGGCGCTGTCGTCGCGGTCCGGCGCTGCCGACGTGCTCGCCGCGCTCGGGGTCGACATCGACGCCGACGTCGCGCTCGTCGAGCGCGCGATCCGCGAAGCGGGCATTGGATTCATGATGGCGCCCCGCCATCACAGCGCCATGCGCCACGTGGCCGCACCCCGCGCGGAGATCGGGACCCGGACCATCTTCAATTTACTGGGTCCGCTCTCGAACCCCGCCGGCGTCAGGCGCCAGTTTACCGGCGCGTTCGCGCGCGAGTGGATCGAGCCCATGGCGCGGGTGCTGGGAAACCTGGGGGCCGAGCGCGCCTGGGTCGTCCACGGATCGGACGGCCTCGACGAGATGACGACGACCGGTGCGTCCCATGTCGCCGAGCTGAGCGGCGGCGAGGTGCGGGCGTTCGATGTATCGCCCGCCGACGCCGGCCTCCCCGAGGCCCGGCCCGAGGACTTGAAGGGCGGCGACGCCGAAACCAATGCGGCCGCGCTCACGGCCCTGCTGCGGGGCGAGGCCGGCCCCTACCGCGACGTGGTCCTCTACAACGCCGCAGGGGCGCTGATCGTCGCGGGCAAGGTGGAGAACCTGAAGGACGGCGTCGCGCGCGGCGCGGCCGCCGTCGACGAGGGCCGGGCCGCGGCGACGCTCGAAAAGCTGGTCGCGATCACGACCTCGGGAACGTCCTGAGGGTGGGGCGCGGCGTTGAACGACACCCTCGCCCGAATCTGTGACGACAAGCGCGCCGACGTTGCTCGCCGCCGCAACGAACGCCCGTTAGACGCGACCCTCGCCGCCGCCCGCCAGGCGCCCGGGCCGCGCGGTTTCGCGAGCCGATTGGCGAACGCCCAGCGCGCGGGCATCGGCCTGATCGCCGAGATAAAGAAGGCGTCCCCGTCGAAGGGGCTGATCCGTGAAGACTTCGATCCCGCGAGCCTCGCGCGGGCGTACGAGCAAGGCGGCGCGGCCTGCCTTTCCGTTCTCACGGACGGCCCCTACTTCCAGGGCGCGGACGCGCACCTGGCGGCAGCGCGCGGCGCGGTCCGCCTTCCGGCGCTGCGCAAGGACTTCATGGTCGATCCCTATCAGATCGCCGAATCTCGCGCGTTGGGGGCGGATTGCGTGCTGCTGATCATGGCGGTCCTCGAAGACGACGAGGCGCGCGAGCTTTCCGAGACCGCCCGCGAACTCGGGATGGACGTGCTCGCCGAGGTTCACGACGAAGACGAGCTCGAACGTGCGCTTCGCCTGGAGGCGCGGCTGGTCGGCATCAACAATCGCGATTTGCGGACGTTCGCGGTCGATCTCTCGGTC
>JAKZXM010000177.1:0-4501 GCA_047514975.1 Rhodospirillales bacterium | reverse complement strand
TGCTTGCCCGTCATGCGCCCCAGCATCCACCCCCGGTGCGGCTTGGTGGCGACAAGCACGTACCGGCCCTTGGCCGGCCCGCCACGGAAGGCGCCGACGATGCGATCGAGCCGCGGGCTGTGCGGCCCATAGGGGCTGTCGCGGAATTCCTGGGCGTAGGCGCGATCGTCGGGCGTAAGGGTAAGTTTTTTCATGCTCTCGGTCCGGGTTCGCCCTTGCCTTAGTCGGTTATCTCTACCTCATTTTGTCGCGCAGGCGACCTTCATTCGTGATTGCGCTCGGCCAGAAACCAGGTTTCCATCATGCCCTTGCCCTTGATTCGAATCTCACCCCTGGGGTCGCATTCAAAGTCATCTTTGATCAGATCGTACGTCGCAGCGGAAATGTGGACTCTTCCCGGCTCCCCGTGCTGCTCCATTCGGCTCGCGATGTTCACGGCATCTCCCCATAAGTCATACTGATACTTGGAATCGCCGATAACACCCGCAACAACGGGCCCGGAGTTTATTCCCAAGCGAAATTCGATTCGTTTGCCGTTTCTCGCCGGCATATTCTTGAGGCTTTGAACGATGTCCAGCGCCAATCCTGCGATAGCTTTTGCGTGATCCGCCCTGGGGGTCGGGACCCCGGCCGCAGCCATATAACTGTCGCCAATGGTTCCTATCTTCTCCAGGCCATGCTTTTCGACCAGTTGATCGAACCCGGAGAAGATTTCGTTGAGCCAATCGACGACCTCCTCCGGCGCCATGCCGGAAAAGAGCGGCGTTGAGCCGACGATATCGCAGAACAGTATGCTGGATGTTTCGTAATGCTCGGCAATGGTCTTGCGACCCGATTTGAGGACGCGAACAATTTCCGCGGGTAAAGTGTTCAGCAGCAACGCGTCGGCTCTCCGGCGTTCGCTGGTGGCCTTGGCGACAAAGTATCCGGCGAAAGCGAACACTACCGTCGAAGAAAAACCAAGATTCATTACAAAAAAGAACTGGCGTATCCCATCTTCGACAACCTGCCCGTGACTGGCGAAAAAATCGTCAAAAACTACGGTGATGACGACGTTCACCAGGTACAGGAGGAACCAAATCACCGATTTCCTGAAGGGAAAGAAAATCAGCGCGCCAATAGGGCCGCAAGTTGCCCAAGCCAGTACAAAGCCTGAATCGAATACGCCGCCTATGCTCCACTGTATAAATGTTGTGATGTAGATGATGCAGGCTATTTGGGTATAGACAGCGTAGCTTATGTTCCGCGTGAGATGAGTAATCAGGAGGGAGGACGATACGAAAACGCTGAACAGAAAAGGCAGGAGCGTCGTCAATCCCAACCCGAAAACGAAATAGTACATCAGTGTCCAGACACCGCCGGCGATGCTGCAAGAGGCGGCCACCAGGAAAATGGTGATCTTCGCGAGCCGGGCCTCATCCGTATCGTTCGGGTCGTAGGCGAAGGCGGTGATGACGCTTTTGATAGTGCACCTTGCGTAAAGCGATGATCCGGATTGATCGACTCTGGCTACTACCGCCGCTGAAATCCCGCCGAGTCGAACGCGAATCCTATCACGACGAGCGGCACGCGGGCTCAAACTACGCTACGTGAAACAACCAACACCAACCGGTGACGCCGTCATTCGGCGTCCGGCTGGTTTTCGGGGGCGGCGGCGGCGAAGGCCGGGAGCGCGTGGCAGGTGGCGTCGATGCGCAACACCGTCGGGCAGGCCGTGAGATCGCAGTCGAAGCGGCGCGCGTTGTAGACCTGTGGCACCAGGGTCAGATCGGCGAGGCCTGGAGCCTCACCGTGGCAGTAGGCGCCGGTGCGCGCGCCGCTTGCCAGCAGCGCCTCGAAGTCGCCCAGCCCGCGCTCGATCCAGTGGCGGCACCAGCGCAGCCAGGCCGCCTCGTCATGGCCGAACTCGGCGCTGAGATGCTTGAGGACCATCAGGTTTTGCAGGGGTTGGATGTCCGAGGCGATGACGGCCGCGAGCGCCCGCACCCTGGCGCGCCCCAAGGGATCGGGCGGCAACAGGGCCGGCTTGGGCGTCGTCTCCTCAAGGTATTCGACGATCGCCAGCGACTGCGTCAGCACGGCTTCGCCATCCTTCAGCACGGGCACTCTCGCCTGCGGGTTGAGGCGGCGGTACTCGGGCGCGTGCTGCGCGCCGTGGCGCAGGTGGACCGCCACCGATTCATAGTCCAGGCCCTTGAGGTTGAGCGCGATGCGCACCCGATAGCTGGCCGAAGAGCGGTAATAGCCGTAAAGCTTCAGGGCGCCGTCCATTGAACGATCCGCTGGTCGATGGCGCCGAAGATCGAGCGGCCGGAGGCATCGTTCATCTCGATGCGCACGCGGTCGCCAAAGCACAGGAACGGGGTCTTCGGCGCGCCCTCCTCGAGGGTCTCGATCATGCGCCGCTCGGCGAGGCACGAGGCGCCCAGCGTGCGGTCGCGGTTCGACACCGTGCCCGAGCCGATGATGGTGCCGGCGCCGAGCGCCCGCGTCTTGGCGGCGTGCGCGATCAGCGTCGGGAAGTCGAAGTTCATGTCCGCGCCGGCATTGGGCCGCCCGAAGGCGGTCCCGTTGAGCGAGCTCAGCAGTGGCAGATGCACGGCCCGGCCGTCCCACGCCGGGCCCAGCTCGTCGGGGGTCACGGCGACGGGCGAGAACGCCGAGGCGGGCTTGGAATGAAAAAAGCCGAAGCCTTTGGCGAGTTCGCCCGCCACCAGGTTGCGCAGGCTCACATCGTTGACCAGCACCACCAGCACGATGTGCCGCGACGCCGCCTCGGCGCTCACCCCCATCGGCACGTCGTCGGTAATCACCGCGACCTCGGCCTCGAAGTCGATGCCCCAGTCCTCCGAGGCCACGCATATGTCCTGGCGCGGACCCAGCATGCCGTCGGAGCCGCCCTGGTACATGAGCGGGTCGGTCCACAGGCCCGGCGGCATCTCGGCGCCGCGCGCCTTGCGAACGAGCTCGACGTGACTGAGGTAGGCGCTCGCATCGACCCACTGGTAGGCGCGCGGCAGCGGCGCCGCGAGCGCGTCTGGGTCGAGGGCGAAGGCGTCCTCGGATCGACCGGCGTTGAGCTCCTCCGCCCGCGCGGCCAACGCCGCCGAGGCCCGCGGCCAGTCGTCGAGCGCAGCCTGCAAGGTCGGCGCAACCTCGGCAACGCCAAGGGCGCGTTGCAAATCCTTCGATACGACGAGCAGCCGGCCCTCGCGGCCGCCGGCCCGCAGCGAGGCGAGCTTCACCGCCGCTTGCCCGACTTCTTCCGGCGCGGCGCCCCCTTCGTGCGCCACGAATCGACGTAGCCCGGCCATTCGACGGCGCTCGCCGCCTCGGTGATGTTCAGCGGGTCGCGCGCATCGATCATGAGGGCCACCTCGTCGGTCTCGGCGCGGCCGCGCCTCGCGCCCACGGCGAATGCCTTGGGATGGGGTCCATGGAGCGCGCCGGCAGGATGCAGCGTAAGCATTCCCGGAGCGATGTTGTCGCGGCTGAAGAAGGCGCCGCGATGGTAGAAAATGACTTCGTCGTAATCGTCGTTGGAGTGAAAGAACGGCACCTTCAGGGCGCCCGGATCGCTCTCGATGGGCCGCGGCACGAACGTCGAGACAAGGAAGCGCTCGGCGACGAAGGTGGTGTGCGCGCTCGGCGGCAGATGGTAGCGGTGGCTCATAAGGGGGCGGATCTCGCGCCAGTTGAGGCGCACCGGCAGCGCGCTGCCCTTCCACCCCACCGCGTCCAGCGGATTGAACGGATAGGTCACGGCCGAGAGCGCCCCGCACCGCTTGATGACGACGCGCCAGCGCTCGTCCTCGCTTTGTTGATTGCGGAAGGCGCTGTCCAGCACCGGCGTGTCGAGGGCCGCGGGATCGAAGATCGCGTGCTCGCCGACAAGACCGCGCTCGGGCAGGCGATAGGAATCGTTGGTCGCCTCGATGAGCAGGAGGATCGCCGGACCGTCGGTTTCGAGGCGCCACATGGTGCCGCGGGGAACGACGATCAAGTCACCCGCGTGGAAATCAAGATGCCCGAAATCGCAGAAAAAGTTGCCGTCTCCCTCGTGCACCAGCAATAGATCGTCGCCGTCGCCGTTGCGCGCGAGGTGGTCCATCGCCCCTTCGGTGCGCCACAAGCGCATGCTCAGGTGTGCGTTTTCCAGGATGGCCGTGGCCGACCACGGCGAATCGGCGGCGCCGTCGAGCTTCATCAGGTCGAAAGCGCGGGGACGCAGCGGCCCCTCCCAGTCGATCCAATCGGTGGGCGGATGGGTGTGATAGATGTGCGTGGCGGGGCCCGAGAATCCCTCGCGCCCGATCTCGCGCTCAAAGGTTCCGGTGGGAATGTCGGCGTGGGCCTGGCGCGAGGCGATGCCTTCGGAGCGGGGAAACGAAATCCAGCGCCTCATGGCCCCATTCGTAGTACGCCCTCAATCCTCGCGCAAGACGCCGCGGGCGATCTGGTCGCGCTCGATGGCCTCGAACAGGGCCCGAAAGTTACCCTC
>JAKZXM010000176.1:0-4417 GCA_047514975.1 Rhodospirillales bacterium | reverse complement strand
CTTCCGAGCCCTGGTACCGAAATCAGGCTCCGCCGCCCGGACTGGTGACTCTCCCCGACACGCCAATCTTTCCGGAACCGGGCGACGAGCCCGCGACCCAACCCGTTCGCGCCTATGAGGAGGCCTTGCCGGACCAGATTTACGAGGCGGCCGTGGCCCCGAAGGCGCAGGAGGAGGCGACGCGAGCGGCGCCGTCACGACGCGACGACGCCGCCGCGGCGGGCGTTCCGGAACCGCGAATCACGCCGCCGGCGAACGAGGCGCGGGCGCCGTGGCGCCGCTTCGCGATGCCATCGCCCGAAGCGCGCCAAAGGCCGACGATCGCGGTCGTCCTCGACGATTTGGGCGTGGATCGCAAGCGCACGGCCCGCGCCATCGGCCTCCGCGCACCGCTGACGCTGTCGTTCCTCACCTATGCGTCCGGGCTCGAACGCCAAGCTGCGTCGGCCCGCGCCTCGGGTCACGAGCTCTTGGTCCATGTGCCGATGGAGCCGGTGGGAAATAACGTCGATCCCGGCCCCAACGTGCTTGAGATCGGCATGGACCATGACGCGATTCTGCGAAGGCTCGACTGGGGACTGAACCGGTTCTCCGCCTATGTCGGGGTGAACAACCACATGGGAAGCCGCTTCACCGCCGACCGCGACGGCATGACGGTGGTGATGGCGGAACTCAAGCGCCGCGGACTCCTGTTTCTCGATTCGCGGACGACCGGCGCGACCGTCGGCCCGGCATTGGCGCGCGAATACGAAGTGCCGCTGGCGCAAAGGAACGTGTTTCTCGACAACGTGAACACTCTCGCCGCGGTCAACGCGCGCCTCGACGAAACCGAAGAGCTCGCGCGTCGCCGCGGGTTCGCGGTTGCGATCGGCCATCCGCGCGATGCGACCCTCATGGCGCTTGAGACGTGGCTCGCCGCGGTGCCCGAGCGCGGGTTCGTTCTGGTCCCCTTGAGCGCGATCATCGCGCGGCCGGGGGTGGCGGGCTGAGAACATGCGCGCAGCCGACACCGTTTCACCCGAACATCTGCGCCCGCCGCCCGTTCGCCGGTGCCGCGACGACGAATTCGAAGCGATCTTGCGCGTCGTCAACGAGGCAGCGGCGGCTTACGCGGGCGTCATTCCGAAGGATTGCTGGCGGGTGCCCTACATGGCGCACCGCGAACTCGAAGGCGAGATCGCCGCGGACGTCGTCTTCCGGGGCATCGAGGCGGACGGAGCGCTTGCCGCGGTGATGGGAAGCCAGGACGTCCTCGACGTGAGCCTGATCCGCCACGCCTACGTGCGGCCGGGGTTTCAGCGCCGGGGCCTGGGAAGCGCCCTGTTGCGCTCGCTGCGCCGGCGGACGAAGCGAGCGCACCTCGTCGGGACTTGGCGCGCGGCGGCCTGGGCGATCCGATTCTACGAAAAGCACGGGTTTCGCCGCGTGCCCGACGAGTGGAACGACCGTCTGCTTCGGGCCTATTGGACGATTCCTGGGCGCCAGGTGGAAACCTCGGTCGTGTTGGCCGACCACCGCTGGCGGCGGACGGAGCACTCGGCATGATCGTTGTCGGCGCCCCAAGCACAGAATACGATGGAGCCTGCCGCATGTCGCGGCCAACAAGATTCGAAGGAACCGCAAGAGGTGGCGCAAACGCTCAACTATGAGATTCAGTTCCTCGAGAACCGGGACTGGAAGATCGAGGCCGCTTACCAGGATCGCCAGGCGGCACTCGAGGTGGCCGAGGATCTCGTGCACGCACCCGGGTTCTCGAAGGTTCGCGTCGTCGAGGAGACCCACGACGACGATTCCGGCAAGACCGAGACCAAAACCGTATTTTTCCGGGTTGCACGCCAATCCGATGCGCCCGCCGCCGAAACCGCGCCCGCGCCGAAAAGCGCCCGGGCCGATGCCCCACACCGCCGGCAACCGCAGGCACCCGTTCGTCCCGCCCGCACAACGGACGATGGCGGGCCGGCCGAAAATCAAAGCTACGAACGATTCTTTCGTTATCTTGCGCTGCTCGTCCTCGCCGTCGGCGGAATCGGCCTGTTGGTTCTCGTCGTGATCTTCTTGCTCTCCGGACAGGCCGTCCACTTTTGAGCGCGCCCGCGCCGGAAACGATCCGAGTCGGTCAGTCGAGGACGCTGATCTCGACGCGGCGATTGGCGGCGCGGTTCTCAGGCGTCGTGTTGGGCGCTAGGGGACGGCTGTCGGAAAAACCCTGCGCGGTCATGCGGGCCGGGTCGATGTTCGTATTTTTCATGAGGTAGTGGACGACGCTCGCGGCACGGGCGGACGACAGGTCCCAATTGGAACGGTATCTCCCGCCCGCGATGGGCCGGTCGTCGGTGTGACCGGCGACCACGATGTCGCCCTCGACCTCGGCGAAGGCGACCGCGAGCTTGTCGAGCATCCCCAGAAAGTCGGCCGTCAACTGATCGCTTCCGGAGGGAAAGGCGACCCGGTCGGGAAAGCGGATCAGGGTCGAGCCCGCCTCTTCCTCGATTCGCACGACGCCACGGCCCACCTCGTCCTTGAGCGCCTCGACCAGCGGCGCGTAGTTGGCGCTGCCTTGCGGGGGCGCTGTGACGACCTCGGGCGCCGGCTTTTCCGGCTCCACGGGCGCCGGTTTCTCCGGAATTTCGATCCGCACGACCGGCACATCGGGCCCCAACGGAGAATCCTTGCGGTATGTGACGCCGACGTCCAGCATTCCGCCCAGATTCATCACCGCCGACAACCCGAACGCCTCTCCCATAGCGTTGGCGATCACCTGGTATCGTTGCGTATCCATGTTGGAGAACGAAAGCAGGAGCACGAACATGGTCAATAGAAGGGCCATCAGGTCCGCGAAGGTGACCATCCAAGGGGGGGGGGCTCCTCCGGATTTTTTTTTTACGGCCATGGAATTTCTCGCGGCCGCGTTTCTCTTGGGCCGGTCATACCCCCCCCCTTTCCTTCACGTCTTCCGAGACCTCTTCCGACTCCGTCTGGCGCTGGCTCTCCGGCAGATAGACCTGCAATAGCTCCTTCCCGATGCGGGGGTTCTGGCGCGCGTGAATCTGCATGACGCTCTCGACGATCAATGACTTGATCACGCGTTCCTTTTCGGTCCGCGATTCGAGCTTGTCGGCCATGGGGAGCGCAATCAGGTTGGCGATCAGGGCGCCGTATAGGGTCGTCAGAAGGGCGATCGCCATGGCGGGCCCGATGGTCTTTCGGGTCCTCCATGTTGCTCAGCATCTGGACCAGGCCGACGAGCGTTCCGATCATGCCGAACGCCGGCGCCGAATCCCCGATCCCGCGGAAGATCTTGCCGCCTTCCTCGTGGCGCTGGATCGAAAGTTCCATGTCGCTGGTAAGCGCCTTGCGAACGACCTCGCCGTCATGCCCGTCGATTAAGAGTCGAATGCCCTTCTTGAAGAAGTCGTCGTCGATTTCGACCTCCTCGAGCGCCAGCAGTCCCCCCGCCCGAGTCTTTTCGGCGAGCGACACCGCCAGGTCGATGAGCGAGCGGGGATTGCCCTTTTCGCTGACAAAGGCAGCCTTGACGCCGAGCTTGAACGCACTGAACACGGTGGTGATCGGAAACTTGATGAGCGTGGCCGCAAAGGTTCCACCGACGACGATGAGGAAGCTGGGGACGTTGGGAAAGATCCAAAGTTCCGAACCCGTGAGCACGGCCAGGCCGACGACCGTAATTCCAATGACGAGGCCGAGAAGGGTTGCGATATCCATCGTTTTTCGCAGTCTTGCTTTTCAAGCGGCTGCGGGTATCACGCCCGGAGGTGCAAGGCGTCCGGCGACTCGTCCGATCTTCGTCTCCAAATCTCCGGGCGCCTGCGCTTCGCGACCTTCGCGACAATGGCGTTTGGTAAATCCGATTGTATATCGCGGGAATCTCGGTGCGAATTGATCTAACTCAACAAATCCACCGCGGCCGGGGTGTCATCGGGCTTGCTATCGGGGCCGCGCCGCGAACTTGATGGCCTCTTCCGCGGCGCGCAACAGCGCGCGGGCCTTGTTGCAACTCTCCTCGAACTCGGTTTTGGGATCACTGTCCGCGACGACCCCGCCGCCCGCCTGGACGAAGACGACGCCGTCCTTCACCACCGCAGTTCGAAGCGCGATGCAGGTGTCCATCTCGCCGTTGGCGCCGAAATAGCCGATGCAGCCCCCGTAGATGCCGCGCCGGTGCGGCTCGAGCTCGTCGATGATCTCCATGGCGCGGACCTTGGGCGCGCCCGAGACCGTACCCGCCGGCAGACCCGCGAGAAGGGCGTCGACGGAGTCGAACCGGGGATCGAGACGGCCCTCGACGTTCGACGAGATATGCATGACGTGCGAATAGTATTCGATCGAAAACTGCTCGGTCACGCGGACGCTGCCGACTTTGGCGACCCGGCCGACGTCGTTGCGGCCAAGATCCAGC
>JAKZXM010000175.1:0-5225 GCA_047514975.1 Rhodospirillales bacterium | reverse complement strand
GCATGGCCCTATTTGCATGGAAAGTCATGAGAGGTCAATCGGACCCCGCGGGTGCGGCGGGTTGTGGTTCGAGAATTGTGTTCGTCACCGAACCGGATAGCTTTTATGATCGCAAACGCTTGCGTGAAATGGAGAGACCGCTCAGCTAGACCAGATCGCGGTCGGTCGGAATCGCCTGTGGCGATCTACCGACCGCATGAATCTGGTCTACACTATCGAGGTCGAGCGGATCGGCGCGTTTGATCGGAACCGCATCGCAATTCCGATCAAACGCAATCCGCTCTAGGGGATGCCCATGGCGTTGAATTCGGGGGCTCGGGCCGCCGACACCGTCGAGGCGATCGTGCGCCGGGCGCGGTCTCGGGGACGAAAGGGGCGCACGAAATCGCAAGAGGATTTCGTCCGCCGGTATTTCGCGCACGTCCCGCCGCGCGACATGAGAGAAGACGACGCGGCGAACCTCGCCGGCGCGGCAATCGCGCATCTCGGATTCGCGGCGACGCGCGAGCCGAGGCGTCCGAAGGTTCGCGTCTCCAACCCGCGAAAGGAAGTCGACGGTTGGCACAGCGACCATACGGTGGTCGAGGTGGTCACGGACGACATGCCGTTTCTGGTCGATTCCGTGACCGCCACCCTCAACCGCGAGGAACTTGTCGTATTTCTCGTGATTCATCCCATCATCCCCGTCAAGCGGGACCGGGCGGGCCGCTTGACGGATGTCGGCGCCGCGGCGGCGGCGAAGGGGCGCAACGAATCCTTCATGCGCTTCGAGGTCAGCCGCATTTCCGGGGCGCGGCTGGGTGAGATTCGCGCCGCCGTCGAATCGGTGCTGGCCGACGTCCGGGTCGCGGTCGACGACTGGCGGCCGATGCGGAACGCGCTCGGCGACATCATCGGCGAGTTCGATAATCCACCGGCAACGGCCACGGCCGAGGATACCTTGGAAGCCCAGGCGTTTCTCAAGTGGCTGCACGACGACAATTTCATGTTCCTCGGTTTCCGTGATTACGAATTCGTCGCCAAGGGAAAGGGTGCGGCGCTCGGCGTCCTGCGCGGAAAGGGGATGGGGATACTGCGCGGTCCCAAACGGCGGGCGGTCCACCAGTCGCGCGCCGTTGACGGCACCTCGGCCGGCGTCCGGGCCTTCCTTCGCAATCCCGGCATCCTGATGGTCAGCAAGTCCGATTTGATCTCCACGGTTCATCGGCCCGTGCATTTGGATGCGATCGGGATCAAGCGCTTCGATTCGCGCGGCAAGGTGGTCGGTCGACGCCAATTCGTGGGCCTGTTCACGTCGGCAGCATACAATCTCAGCCCGCGCGACATCCCGCTCCTGCGCCTCAAGCTCCGCAAGGTGGTCAATCGGGCCGGCTTCGCGCCGACGAGCCACGATGGCAAGGCGCTCCAGAACATCCTGGAGACGTTTCCGCGCGACGAATTGTTCCAGGTCTCCGACGATCACCTGTTCAACACCGGCGTGGGCATCCTGCACTTACAGGATCGCCAGCGCGTCGCGCTATTCATCCGGCGCGACGAATTCGAGCGGTTCATCTCGTGTCTGATCTACGTGCCGCGCGATCGCTACACCACGGAACTCAGGCTGCGGATTCAAGACATCCTCGGCCGGGCGTTCGCGGGCCAGACCAGGGCCCACTACATTCACTTCACCGACGCGCCGCTGGCGCGCCTGCACGTCATTATCCAGACCACGCCGGGCAAGATTCCGCCGTACGACCCAGGGGCGATCGAGCGCGAGGTGGCGGAAGCGGCCCGATCGTGGGCCGACGAGCTCGGCGAGGCGCTGGTCGCGGCCCATGGCGAGGAACAGGTGGGTCCGATTCGGCGCCGATACGCAGGCGCGTTCCCATCGGCGTATCGCGAGCGATTCAGTGCCCAGGCGGCCATATCGGACATCGCCAGGCTGGAAGACGCGCTCGCGACCGACGCCTCCACGATGGAGCTCTACCGGCCCGAAGGCGAATCCGCCGACCGGGTCGCGCTCAAGGTCTTCAGCCCCCACGGGCAGATTCCGTTGTCGGACGTGCTGCCGATGCTCGAGCACATGGGGCTCAAAGTCATCGACGAGGTTCCCTATGAGATCCGGCCGCGCGGGACGGATACGGACCTCGTCATGGTCCACGACTTCGGAATGGCCACGCGCGACCGTTCGGCGGTCGATGTCGGTTCCGTCGGTCCCAACTTCAAGGACGCCTTCGGCCGGGTCTGGCGGGGCGAGATGGAGAGTGACGGTTTCAACGCCCTCGTGCTCTTCGCTGGCTTGAGCTGGCGCGAGGTCACGGTGCTCAGGGCGTATTGCAAGTTCCTTCGCCAGATCGGGATCCCGTTCTCCCAGGCGTACATGGAACAGACGCTGGCCAACAATCCGACGCTGGCGCGTCTGATCGTGATCTATTTCCAGGCCCTGTTCGACCCGCGCCAGGACGGGGATTCGGCGCGGCGCGCCGAGCGAGTCCGCCGCCAGCTGGGGGTCGCGCTCGACGCGGTCTCGAGCGCCGACGAGGATCGCATCCTGCGTCGCTTCGTCAACGCGATCGAGTGCACGCTGCGCACCAACGCCTTTCAGCGCGACGACGGGGCGCCCAAGGACCGGCTTTCGCTCAAGTTCGACAGCCGAGCCCTCGACGAGCTGCCGCTGCCCCGGCCGATGTGCGAGATCTTCGTCTACAGCCCCCGCGTCGAGGGGATCCACCTTCGGTTCGGGCTGGTCGCGCGCGGGGGTCTGCGTTGGTCCGACCGGCCCGAGGACTTCCGGACCGAGGTCCTGGGTCTCGCCAAGGCCCAGCAGGTCAAGAACGCGGTAATCGTTCCGGTGGGCTCGAAGGGTGGTTTCGTCGTCAAACGCCCGCCCGCCGGCGGTGACCGCGAGGCGTTTCAGAACGAAGGCATCGCCTGCTACAAGACGTTCGTTCGCGGCCTCTTGGACGTCACCGACAACCTGGCCGGCGATCGCGTTGTGCCGCCGCCCGACGTGCTGCGGCGCGACGGCGACGACCCCTACTTGGTGGTTGCCGCCGACAAGGGGACCGCGACTTTCTCCGACATCGCCAACGGCCTGTCCGAAAACTACGGCTTCTGGCTCGGCGACGCTTTCGCTTCGGGCGGCAGCGTCGGCTACGACCACAAGAAGATGGGTATCACGTCGCGGGGCGGGTGGGAGTCGGTCAAACGGCACTTCCGCGAGACCGGCCTCGATATCCAGAAGCAGGAATTCACCGCCGTCGGCGTCGGCGACATGTCCGGCGACGTGTTCGGAAACGGAATGCTGCGCTCCCGCCACACCAAGTTGCTCGGCGCCTTCAATCATTTGCACATCTTCGTCGATCCGGACCCCGATCCGGACAAGAGCTTCGCCGAGCGCCGCCGCTTGTTCGGCTTGGCGCGCTCGTCGTGGAACGACTACGACGCCAAGGTCTTTTCGAAGGGCGGCGCCGTCTTCGAGCGCTCGGCCAAGACCGTGACCGTATCGCCCGAGGTCCGGCGGCGGTTCGCGCTGTCGAAGGACACGGTGGCGCCCAACGAGCTGATGCAGGCGATCGTCAAGGCCGAGGTGGACCTCTTGTGGTTCGGGGGCATCGGAACCTACGTAAAGGCCAGCGACGAGAGCCACGCCGAAGCCGGCGACCGCGCCAACGACGCGCTGCGCGTCGACGCCAAACAGCTTCGCTGCCGGGTCTTGGGCGAGGGCGCGAACCTGGCCATGACGCAGCAGGCGCGGATCGAATACGCGCTCGGCGGCGGACGGCTCAACTCCGATTCCATCGACAACTCGGCCGGCGTGGACTGCTCGGACCACGAAGTGAACATCAAGATCCTCCTGGATTCGGCGGTGGCGTCCGGGCGGTTGTCGAAGAAGGGGCGCGATGCGTTGCTGGCCGAGATGACCGACGAGGTCGCGTCGCTCGTGCTGCGCAACAACTACCTCCAGACCCAGGCGATCTCGATGGTGCGCGCGCGTGGGATCGAGGTTTTCGACGACCAGATCCGCATGCTGCGCATGCTCGAGCGCACCGGGCGTCTCAACCGCGCCGTCGAGGTCCTGCCCGACGACGAGGCACTTGCGGAGCGCGCGGCGATGAAGCAGGCGTTAACCCGGCCCGAGATCGCGGTGCTCATGCCGCACGCCAAGATCTGGCTCTACGACGAGATTTTGCGATCCGAGCTTCCGGACGATCCCCGTTTGTGGGGAGACCTGATCGGCTATTTCCCGACACCGCTTCGCACGCGGTTCAAAAAGGAGATCCTGCGCCACCGTCTGCGCCGCGAGATCGTCTCGATGCTCGCCACCAACAGCATGATCAACCGGGTGGGGGGCAGTTTCGTGACCCAGATGATCGAAAGGTCGGGCCTGCCGCCGCCCGACGTCGCCCGCGCCTACATCGTCACCCGCGACATCTTCGATGTGCGCGAGATCTGGAACGCGGTCGAGGGGCTGGACGACAAGGTTGCGGCCGATGTCCAGACCGACATCCAGTTGGAGGTCAACCGCCTGATCGAGCGGGGAACGCTTTGGTTCCTGCGCCATTCGAGCCACCCCATCGACATGGCCGCGACATACGATTCCTTCGCACCCGGGATGCGAACCATTGCGGCGTCGCTGTCGCGAATCCTTCCCCGACACTACCTCGTCGATTTGCAGGCGCGCGCCCAAACCCTCGTGGAAAAGGGCGCGCCGCGAATTTTGGCGATGCGGGTGGCGGGCCTTTTGAACATGATCTCGGGGCTCGACATCGTTCGCCTCGCGCAGAAACACCGCGGCAAGGTGGTCGACATCGCGCGGCTTTATTTCGCCATCGGCGCGCGGTTCCAGCTCGGTCGGCTGCGCGCCGCCGCCGAACGAATCGAACCCGAGAACCACTGGCAGCAGCTCGCCGCGGCGGCGCTGATCGAGGATCTGTTCGCCAGCCAAGGCGCGCTCGCTTCGCGGATCCTCGGCGTCGCCAGATCCGACGGCGACGCCGCCAGGGCCATAGACCTGTGGTTCAAGAATCGCGCGGAAGCGGTGGAAAGCACGGAGGTTTTGCTTTCCGAGATCCTCGAGTTGGAAGCGATCGACTTCTCGATGTTGGCGGTCGCATCGCGACGCGTGCAAGCCCTGACCGAAGCGCCCGAACAGGCGTAGCGCCGCGTTGGCGAACATCGAGCGAGGCCCGCGGAACCACGGCGCGGCGCCGGCACGCGCCCTGATCTCGTGGGCGCTTTACGAC
>JAKZXM010000174.1:0-17099 GCA_047514975.1 Rhodospirillales bacterium | reverse complement strand
CGCGCCCGCGCCAAGGTGCTGGCGAACGCGATCAGGCGGGGGTCGTCCTTGCCTTCACGCGTGATGCCGGGAACCAGCACCAGCCCCGCTTCGGCGGGCACGCCGGGAAGGTACAAATCCCCGGCCCGCGGCCTGCCGCCGACCCTGAACGTGACCGGGTTGCGCGACGGCGCCGGCGTCGTCTCCTTGAGGGTGCTCGGCCCCAGGCCTGCGTCGATGTCGGCGAGCACCCGGCTCGCCTCGAGGAAGCGCGCCGGCGAACACGCGGCGGCGGCCACAACGCCTGCGAGCGCGAGCCCCCGAACCCCGGACCGAAGGACCGCCGTCGCGGTCATCACCCTTAGGCCGGAAACGGGACGCCCAGGTCCTCGCCGATCCGGGCCATCTCAGCAGCCGTCCCCGCGGCAAGCGGGATTCCGGACGCGCGCCGCTCGCGCTCCAGTGCCGCGCCGCGCGCGCCGGCCATGCGGACTTCGTCGAATCCTTCCGCCGGCGGCAGCGCGCGCACGCGCTCGATCAGGGTGTCCATGCGCTGCTTGAACTCCGCCACCGGCATGAAGCTCGCCACCTTCATCGCGATCAGCAGATTGCCGCTGTCCACTTCGCGCTCGTGGTTGGTATACGTGCTCAGCACCGTGCCCGCGAACTGGGCGCCGGTCAGCACGCCCGCGAGAACGTCGATCAGCATCGCCAGCGCCGAGCCCTTGGCGCCGCCGAATGGCAGCACCGCGCCTTCCATGGCGGCGCGCGCCGTCGTCGCGGGCCGGCCTTCGGCGTCGATCGCCCATCCTTCGGGAATCGGCTGGCCGGCTTCCGCTGCGGCGCGGATCTTGCGCCTGGCGACGACGCTGGTGGCTATGTCGAAGACGAACGGCGGGTGCCGCCCCGCCGGGACCGCGACGGCGATCGGGTTCGTCCCCAGGAACGGCTCGCGACTTCCCCACGGGACCACGTTCGGCGACGCGTTGGCCATGGCGAGGCCGATGCAGTCCGCTTCCAGAGGCCATGATCGGGTATATGCACGCGGCGCCGATGTGGTTGCTGTGGCGCACCGATGCGACGCCGATGCCGATTTCGTCCGCCGATTGAATCGCGGCGCGCATGGCGCGCGTAGCGACCACGTGCCCCATCCCGTTGTCGCCGTCGACGGCGATCGTCCACGGGCTCTGCCGCTGGATGCGAATCGCGGGTCTGGGATTGATGCGGCGTGCGCGCAAGCACTCGACGTAAGGAGGCACGCAGGGGACGCCGTGGGTGTCGAAGCCTCGGAAATGTGCCGCAATCAGGCAGTCGGCCTCGATCGCGGCGTCTTCGGCGGGCATTCCTGCGCGCGCAAACAGCTCGCCCAGCCAGGATCTCAGTATCTCGGCGGGGACCGTCGGCCCGTCGTCCGGCATGGCGTCCCTCATCGCAACGCATGTTGGCGGCGCGGGCGGCGCGCCGCGCGATCCTCAGCGCAGATAGCCGCCCATGTGCTGGCGAATGTTCTTCTCGATCTCGGCGTCGAAGAGCTCCATCACTTCCTCGACGATCTCGAACCAGAGCCGTTCGCGTTCGTTGACGCTCGCGTCCTCGCCCAGGGTTCGCGACCGCGTCGCCCGGGCCCCGGCGAAGGCACGGCGAAAGCCGCGGTCGTCGAAGATTTCGACGCTCGCTTCGATCGCCGCGTCGTAGCGTTCCGACTGCTGCATCTTGAAGACGCCCGCGAGCCCCTTATCCACGGCCAGCCTCTTCTCCGTGACCCGGGCCTCGGTGATGACGAAACGCGCCGTCCCGGCGCGCCCCTCGGCGCTGAGCCGGTCCGACGCCCACCGCCGGAGCGCCTTTTCCGGCGGCGTGGGGAACAAATGCTCGACGTCGGGCGGGCGCATCGACGGCCGGTACGCGGATTCCACCTCGATCGTCGCGACGTCGAGGAGAAAGCTCGGTAAGTGGCCGTAGGTGAGCTCGGGCAGCTTCTGCACCACAAGCGGCGTTTCGCAAGCGCCCAAAAGCAAGACCGACGCCGCCGAAAGAGCGGCGGCAATGCTGCGAAAGCGCTTTCCGATTCCAGCCACGCGGCCATATTGGCACGCACCCGCTCCGCGGTTCAAGCGGGCCTCAGGATGCGTATAGCCCGTCGAGGTCGGCGCCATTGAAAACGTATTCGGCCTTGCAGAATTCGCACGTGGTCACCACCCGGCCGTCCACCTTCATGGCCTCGATCTCGCTTCGGGGAAAGGCCCGCAAGGTGGCCGAAACGCGATCGCGCGAACAGCGGCATCCGCGCCGCAGCGGACGCGGCCGGAAGACCCGCACACCCTCGCGGTGATAGAGCCGGTACAGCACGTCCGAGGGCGAAAGCGCCGCGTCCAGCATCTCGCCCTGGGTCAGGCTGCTCATGAGGATCACCGCGCGCCGCCACGGCTCCTCGGCCTCGGGCGCGCCGTCGGCGGGCGCCTCATCCGGCGTCCGCTCGGGCAGGCGCTGGATCACGAACGCCGAGGCGCGCGTGCCTCCGGGGGCGTCCGCGGCGGCCGGGTCGGCCGCCACCGAGACCGCCGTATCCAGCTGCTCGGAACGGAGAAAGTAGTTTTGGGCGCAGTCGGTCAGCGTCGCGCCGACGATCTCGGTGATCCCCTGATAGCGCTCCGTATCCGGCCCCTGATCGACGGTAAAGGCCATGTGTCCGGCACCGAGCAGCCTGGGAACGGGCCCGCCCGCCTCGCCGGCGGCCTCCTCGACGCGGGGACGGTCGAAGCGCGCGTAGCCGCGCAGCTCGCCACCGCTGGTGACGTCGGCCACCATCAAGCCCACCGGGCCGTTGCTTCGGGTTTGTAGGATGAATGTGCCGTCGAACTTGAGCCCGCTGGCGAGAGCCGCCGCGAGCGCGAGGGTCTCCGAAAGCAGACCCGCGACCGGGGCGGGATAGGTGTGCGGCGCCAACAGCGCGTCCAGCTCGGCACCCAAGCGGACCATGCGCCCGCGCACGCCCAGGGTCTCGATCTGAAACGGCTGGACGAGGTTGCCGAACGGCGGTCCTTCGACGCCACGCTGTTCTGCGCTCACCATGTTCCCGAAGCCAACCATCGGTCCTCTGACCGCAAATTGCGCGACCCGCCAGCGGGCGGGCGCGGCGACGCGGGCGCGGCCCCAGCCCCAACCCTTATCCCAGGCACCAGGCCAGGATGCCCTTCTGGACGTGGAGGCGGTTCTCGGCCTCGTCCCAGACCACCGAGCGGGGACCGTCGATGACGCCTTCGGTCACCTCCTCGCCGCGGTGCGCCGGCAGGCAGTGCATGAACAGCGCATCCGGCTTGGCGCGCGCCATCATCGCCTCGTCCACCCGATAGGGCGCGAGCAGGGTCTTGCGCCTTTCCGAGTCCGAATCGCCCATGGAAACCCATGCGTCGGTCAGCACCAGATCGGCCCCGGCGAGAGCGTCGGCAGGCGAGTCCGTGACGTGGACCGAGGCGTCTTCGCGCTTCGCCCAGGCCATCACCGCGTCGGACGGCGCCAAGGGCGGCGGACAGGCGAGACGAAATTCGAACCCGAACCGCTGGGCGGCATGAATCCAGGTGGCGGCGACGTTGTTGCCATCGCCGCTCCACGCCACCACCTTGCCGGCGATCGCCCCGCGATGCTCCTCGAAGGTCATGATGTCGGCCATGATCTGGCAAGGGTGCGTCTGATCGGTCAAGCCGTTGATCACCGGGACCGAGGCGTTGGCGGCGAGTTCGTGCAGCCGCTCGTGCGCGTCGGTTCGGATGACCATGACGTCGACGTAGCGCGACAGAACCCGCGCGGTATCGGCGATGGTCTCGCCGCGCCCCAGATGCGAGCCCGAATCCGACAGCACCACCGCCCGCCCGCCAAGCTGCTGCATGCCGACGTCGAACGAGACGCGGGTCCGCGTCGACGGCTTCTCGAGGATGATGGCGAGCGTCTTGCCCGTCAAATCCGCCGCGACGGCGGGCGGATTCTCGCCGCGCTTGAAAGCGGCGCCCGCGTCCACGATCGAGCGCAGCGATGCCGCGTCGAGCCGATCAAGATCGAGAAAGTGCCGGATTCCGGCCATTTTACGCGGAGCCTTCGCCCAGCTCGCGGCAGCTCGCATCGAGGATCGCCATCGCCTCGTCGACGTGGCGGTCCTCGATGACCAGGGGCGGCACGAAGCGCACCACGTTGTCACCGGCGGCGATCGCGAGTAAGTCGTGGTCGAAGAGCCTCGCGACCAGCGCCTTGTTCTCGCCCACGCACTTAACGCCCTGCATCAGTCCGAAGCCCCGCACCTCGGACAGCACACCCGCGTGGTCCGCCACCAGGGCCTCGAGGCGTGCGCGAAACCGCCTGGCGACGGCATCGACGCCGGCGAGGAACCCTTCGGAAAGGACAATGTCGAGGACGGCGTTGGCGGCGGCCATCGCCAGGGGGTTGCCGCCGAAGGTGGTGCCGTGGGTGCCGGGCACGAGCGACGCGAACTGCTCGCGCACCAGGCACGCGCCCACCGGGAAGCCGCCGCCGAGGCCCTTGGCGACGGCCATCACGTCGGGCTCCATCCCGGCCCATTCGTATGTGAACAGCTTGCCCGAGCGGCCCACGCCGGACTGGACCTCGTCGAAGAAGAGGATGAGCCCGAACTCGTCGGCGATTTCGCGGATCCCCCTCAGATATTCCATGGTGGCCGGGAAGATGCCGCCCTCGCCCTGGATGGGCTCGACCAGGATGGCGGCCGTCTCGGACGTGATCGCGGCCCGCATCTCGTTCAAGTTTCCGAACGCGACGTGGTCGAAGCCACCGACCACCGGATCGAAGCCGTCCAAGAGGTGGCTCTGGCCGCCGGCGGCGATGGTCGCAAGCGTGCGCCCGTGGAAGGCGTTGGCGCAGCAGATTACCCGATAGCGCTCCGGCTGGCCGGCCTGGTCGAAGTGCCGGCGCACGATTTTGAGGCCGCATTCCATCGCCTCGGCGCCCGAGTTGGTGAAGAACACGGTGTCGGCGAAGGTGGCGTCCACCAGGCGCTGGGCCAGTTTCTCCTGGCCCGGGACGCGGTACAGGTTCGAGCAATGCCAGAGCTTGCCGGCCTGGTCGCGGAGCGCGTCGACCAGGTGCGGATGGCAATGCCCGAGCGCGGTGACCGCGATTCCCGCGCCGAAGTCGAGGAACCGGCGGCCGTCGGTGGCGGTGAGGTAAGGCCCCTCGCCCGTCTCGAACGCGACCTCGGCACGGGCGTAAGTCGGCATGACCGCGTCGATCAACGGAACTCTCCTTCAGCGCTGAGGGTCGGTCGGCGGGACTCGCGGCGTCCCGGAAAGCCGGGAAGTATCGAGAGGCCCGCCAGCGATGTCAACGTGCGGGGAAGCGGCCGCCGCCGGCCGGGCCGGGGGCGCGCTCAGCGGTCCTCTTTCGCCGCCTCTTCGCGACCCGGAGGTTGTCCGGACGCGGCCGCGCCCTCGAGGGCGACGCGGGCGGCGGGCGCGCGTCCCGCCTTGTCCTCGCCGAAATACAGCGTTCGGTGGGGGAAGGGGCTCTCGATTCCCAGCGCGTCGAAGCGCTTCTTCATGCGCCGGTTGAATTCGCGCCCCACGGTCCACTGCTTGATGGGCGCGGTCTTGAAGCGCGCCTTGATGACGACGGCGGAATCATCGAACTTGTCCACGCCCATCACGTCCAGTGGCTCGAGGATGAGCGGGCCCAACTCGGGGTCCGCTTGCATCTCGGCGCCGATCTTGCGCAGGACTTCGGTGACGGCGTCGGTGTCCTCGCGGTAGGCGACGCCCACCTCGAAGACGTAATACGAGAACTCCTTGGTGAGATTCGTGACCGTGTCCACGGTGCTGAACGGGATCGTGTGGACGTGGCCGGACAAATCGCGCATCCGAATCGAGCGGATGCTCAGTGATTCGACGACCCCGGCGTGGCCGCCGGCACTTACCACGTCGCCCACCGCGATCGAATCCTCGAGCAGGATGAAGGCGCCGTTGATCACGTCCTGGACCAGCTTCTGCGAGCCGAAGCCGATCGCCAGTCCGATCACGCCGGCGCCGGCGAGAAGGGGCGCGATGTTGACGCCGATTTCCGACAGCACCACCAAGGTGACGATTACCGCGAGCACGATGAACAGCACCTTGCGAAAAAGCGGCAACAACGTCCGCGCGCGGGCGCCGCGTTCGATCAGATTGCCCTCGGCATCGGTTTCGCTGAAATAGCGTTCCACGGCCGACGACGACGCCTCCCAGACGACCAGCGTCGCCGCCAGGGCGATCGCGATGGTGAACCCGCTTCCGATCACGCGCCCGCCCAACGGCGAGTTCAGCCATCCAAAGGCGTCCAGGCCCCAACCTTCGAGCAAAGCGAGGACTGCGACCACGTAGACGATGCCCCGGATCACCAGGTTGAGGACCGGCAGATACCGGTTCGCGCGCGCCTCGAGACCCGGGAACCGCGACTTCACGTCCTCGCTGACCGCGAACCCGCGCCGCACCAGACGGCCGAGGAAGGACGTGGCGACGTGCGCCACGCTCAGCACCGCCACCGTCGCCACCGTCGCGCGCAGCAAGAACGCGAAGCCCCATTCAACGTCTAATGCGCCGACCCCGAAAACGCCGAGCACGTACGCGATCGCGGCCACGTGCCAGACGTCGGCGAGGCGATGGCGCAGGCGCTCGATTCCTTGGTCCCCGCGGCCCTCGGCATCGCGGCCGCGCAACCACGCCGACACGCCGTCGCGGTTCTGGAGAATGAACAGCGAAATCATGGCCGCGAGCACGAGGCCGAGGAGCTTCGCGAGCCCGCCCCCGATCGCCGCCGGCATGCCGGCGAGCACCATCGCCTGGCTGAGGAAGTATCCGGCGACGGCGACCACGACGAAGCGCCGCGCCCAGATGACCAGGTAATTCGCGGTCTCGTTGCCCACCGGCACGAAGCGCAGCGCGGGCGCGGCCGGAACCAGAACCAGACGCGCCGCAACCATCGCCACGCGGAAGACCAGATAGGCGTTCACCGCGGCCAGGGTGACGAGATGCGCCTTGGGTTCCGCGCTGACCAGGGCCATGGCGGCGAAGGCGGTGCCCATGAAGGCGGCGATCGGGATCAGCTCGAGCACCGTCCGGGCGAGCAGCGCCGCGGCGCGGATCGGCCCGCCCGCGTCCTCGCGGTTCTCGAGCGCCCGCCGCGACCGCGCGAGCGCCGCGCCGGTAAGTCGCTCGGCAACCAACCCGGCGAACACGACGACCGCCAGACGCCACGCGAGCCACCACCAGAACGCGCGTGCGCCGGGCTCGGTCGCTTGGAGGCGCAGCCACGCGGCGAGGGCCGGAACGTCGCTCACGCTTCGGGCGA
This sequence comes from Rhodospirillales bacterium, assembly GCA_047514975.1. Classification (GTDB taxonomy): domain Bacteria; phylum Pseudomonadota; class Alphaproteobacteria; order Rhodospirillales; family JASLLV01; genus JASLLV01. The sequence continues at coordinate 9,779 of JAKZXM010000174.1, read as the reverse complement.
TGGCCACCAATTGGTTTCCGGTGTTGCCGATCCCCTTCGAAAGACGGGTGACGATCCTCGCCCCCCACCCCCGGCCGTTCGACGGATTTCTCCTCGTCCGACGCCGCGATCAGCGCGCGCAATCGATCGGCGAATTTTCGGCGCTCGGTCTCGTCCTCGATCGTCTCGAGAAGATCGCCAAGCTCGTCGGCCGTCACCGCTCCCTCGGCCGCCAGGGACGGGCCGGTCGCGAAGCCTCCGATTCCCAGGATCATCGCCCAGAGGAGAAGGGCGAACGCCGATCCGACGGCGCGCCCACGCGCCGCGGCCGCTCGACTTGCCAACGTTCCCATGGGGCGTCAGATTAGCCGCCGATATCCGACATGTCACCGTTCGGGAAGGAGGATCGCCGTCGCCATGCGCGTTACCATCTGCCGCGACCCCCGCTCGGCGAAGTCGGGCCGGACGGGAGCACCGTCGCGCGAGCATTCGCGCGCCAAGGAAAACGCCCGGGCGGCGCCGGGGCGGCCTTCGGAGCGGGTGCTGGAAATCCTTTGAGACGCGAAGCTGGAGCCGAGCCGTGCGTACCCGCGGCCCATTCCGAGACCGAGCGGCGCAGACGGAAGCGGCACCCCGCGCCCGGCGAGCGGGCGTCGTCGGCGAACGCGTCGCGGGAAGTTTCGCGCGAGCGGTTCGACGCGGTCCTCTTCGATCTCGACGGCGTCGTGACCTCGACGGCCGCGGTCCATATGGCGGCATGGAAGCGCGTGTTCGACGCGTTCCTCGAAGGCGTCGCACCGGGCCGGGGCGTCGACCGGCGTCCGTTCGAACAGCGTGACTATCGCCTGTACGTGGACGGCCGGCCACGCTACGACGGGGTGCGCGGATTCTTGGCTTCCCGCGCAGTCACCCTTGCCGAAGGCCGTCCCGACGATCCCCCCGGGCGCGAGACCGTGTGCGGGCTCGGCAACCGTAAGAACGAGGTGTTCCGGGCCGAGCTGGGCGCCAGCGGCGTGACCGCGTTTCCGTCCACCGTCAGCTGGATCCGGGCGCTCCGTCGCCAGGGCTTCAAGACCGCCATCGTCACCGCGTCTCGCAATGGCGCCACCGTGTTGGCGGCGACCGGCGTCGCCGATCAGTTCGACGCCGTCCTCGACGGCATCGAGGCGGCGCGCATGGGGCTCGCCGGCAAACCCGCCCCCGACACATACGTCGCCGCGGCGCGGATGCTCGGCGTCGAGACGCGCCGCGCGGTCGTGGTCGAAGACGCGGTCGCCGAGATTCGCGCGGGTCGCGATGGCGGGTTCGGCCTGGTGATCGGCCTCGCGGGTCCCGACGACGCCGACGAGATGCTGGACAATGGCGCCGACGACGTCGTTGCCGACTTGGGCGAGATGGCGGGCTGATGCAGACGAACGCCGATGTGAGACAAATCCGTGAGTTGCCCTCGGCGCTGGAGCATGGTGGCGAGATCAGGGCGCTTGTCCGCGGCAAGCGGCTCGCCGTGTTCCTGGACTACGACGGAACCTTGACGCCGATCGCCGATCGGCCGCAAGACGCAATCCTTTCGCCATCCATGCGCCGGCGGGTTCGCGCCTTGGCCGCGCGGTGCACGGTCGCCATCGTCAGCGGCCGCGACGTCGACGTCGTCCGTGGGTTTGTCGGACTCGAGGGCTTGGTGTACGCCGGCGATCACGGCCTCGACATCGTGTGCCCCGACGGCCTATCCATCCAGCGCCCCGAGGCCGAGCGCCATCTCGTGAGCCTGAGGGCGGCGGAGCGCAGCCTGCGCGCGGACCTCGGCCCGATCGAGGGCGTCGTGCTCGAAGCCAAATCATTCTCCATCGCCGTGCACTACCGCTTGGTCGCGCCCGGGGCGGTGCCGGCCGTCAAAAAGGTCGTCGAGGCCGCGTTCTCCGAACATGCGGGTCTGCGCCTGATGCAGAGCAAGAAGGTGATGGAGATTCTGCCGGCGATCGACTGGGGTAAGGGCCGAGCCGTGCTCTGGCTACTCGAGGCGTTGGATCTCGATTCGCCGGACGTGGTTCCGGTGTACGTCGGCGACGACACCACGGATGAAGACGCGTTCCGCGCGATCCGCGGGCGCGGCATCGGAATCGTCGTCGGCGGCGAAGCCGACGGCGAGCGGGCCACGGCGGCGCGTTATCGCGTCGGCGACGCGGACGAGGTCGGGCGCGTGCTTGTGGCGCTGGCAGACGGGCTGCGATCCGGTGCCCGCGGACCGCGCGCGACGGGGCGCACTGATCCGTCATCATCCAGTCGCTGAACGGGACCGAGACACTCCGCCATGCCGACATGGAGGCTGATTTACAAGGGCTTCGATCCCCCTGCCGGGGGCCTTCGCGAAGCGCTGTGCGCCCTGGGAAACGGCTATTTCTGCACGCGCGCCGCCGCCGAGTGGGCGTCGGCCGGCGGCGTCCATTATCCAGGCACGTACGTCGCCGGGGGCTACAACCGACTCTCGTCGCAGGTTGCGGACCGACGGGTCGAGAACGAAGATCTCGTGAACCTGCCGAACTGGCTGCCGCTCAGCTTGCGGATCGAGAGCGATGCCTGGTTCGACCTCCGCAAGATCGAGCTTCACGCTTACATTCAAGAGTTGGACCTGAAGGCAGGCGTGTTGAAGCGCACTATCCGATTTCGCGACCGGAAAGGGCGCGAACCCGACCTCGTCAGCCGGCGGTTCGTCAACATGGCTCGACCGCACCTGGCGGCGATCGAATGGGTGGTGACCGCGCGCAACTGGTCGGGACGGCTGACGGTGCGCTCCGCCCTCGATGGAACGGTCGTCAACGATGGGGTTGCGCGCTATCGGGGCCTTGCGAACCGGCATCTCGAACCGCTCGAATCGGGCCGCGCCGATGGCGACAAGATCTTCGTCCTCGTCAACACCAGCCAGTCCCGCATGGCGGTGGCGGAGGCCGCCCGAACCCGCGTCTTTCGCCTCGACGAGCCGATCAAGACCCGCCGGATCACGCGCACCGCGGCGGGTTACGCCCGCCAGGATATCCAGATCCACATGGAAGAGGGGGTCCCGGTTCATGTCGAGAAGGTGGTCGCCTTGCACACCTCGCGCGATCGCGCCATCAGCGAGCCGTTGACCGAGGCCCTTACGTGGGCGGGGCGGGTCCCCGACTTCGCCGAACTCCTGCGAGACCACGTGCAGGCCTGGGACCAGCTTTGGCGCCGCTGCGACATCGTGCTCTCGCGCAATCGCCGCGATCAACGAATCCTCAGGCTCCACATTTTCCACCTCTTGCAGACCGTCTCGCGCAGCAGCGTCGATCTTGACGTCGGCGTGCCGGCGCGGGGTCTCCACGGCGAGGCGTACCGCGGCCACGTCTTCTGGGACGAGCTGTTCATCTTTCCCTTCCTGAACTTCCGAACCCCCGAGATCGTCCACTCGCTGATCCGCTACCGCCACCGGCGGCTGGACGAGGCCCGCGCGTTTGCGCGCGATGCGGGCTACCGCGGCGCCATGTTTCCTTGGCAAAGCGGCAGCAACGGACGCGAGGAGACCCAGACCACTCACCTCAATCCCGCCTCGGGGCGTTGGATTCCGGACCGCAGCCACCGCCAGCGGCACGTCAACGCCGCCATTGCGTACAACGTCTGGAGTCACTACCGGATCACCGGGAACCGCGGCTTCATGTCGGTCTTCGGCGCCGAAATCCTGCTCGAGATCGCGCGGTTCTGGGCGAGCGCCGCACATTACAACGCCGAGCGCGGCCGCTACGAAATCCACGGCGTCATGGGGCCGGACGAATACCACGACGGCTATCCGGATTCGCAGGAGGCGGGCTTAAGGAACAACGCCTACACCAACGTCATGGTGGCCTGGATCATGGGCGTCACGCTCAGGGCGTTCGACGAGCTTCTGGAGTATCGCCGCCAGGAGTTGCGCGAATCCCTGCGCCTCGACGATACCGAGTTGTCGCTTTGGGCCGACATGAACCACAAGATGTTCGTGCCCTTCCACGACGACGGCATCATCAGCCAGTTCGAGGGCTACGAGGACCTCCGCGAGCTCGACTGGCGCCACTACCGGCGCAAGTACGGCAACGTCGCCCGGCTGGATCGCATCCTCGAAGCCGAGGGCGACACGACAAACCGCTACAAGCTCGCCAAGCAGGCGGACGTGGTGATGCTGTTCTACCTATTCGCCACCGAAAGCATCACCAACATCTTCCAGACCCTGGGTTATCCGCTCGATTCGGAGGCGATCCGCCGCAACGTCGACTACTACCTGCGGCGCACCTCGCACGGCTCGACGCTCAGCAGCATCGTCCACGCCGCCGTGCTCGCGCGCTACGACGGCGAGAAGTCCTGGCGGATGTTCCGAGGCGCGCTCGAGAGCGACGTGCGCGACGTCCAAGGCGGGACCACGGCGGAAGGTATCCATCTCGGGGTCATGGCGGGTACCGTCGATCTCGTTCAGCGCGGCTACATGGGCGTCGAGATTCGCGACGAGGTCCTGTACTTCAACCCTTTGGTGCCGCACCGTCTCGATGGTCTCGGCGTCGCCATGCGATACCGCGGCGCCTGGCTGGACGTCAGCGTCAGCGACGGCAAGCTTTCGATCCTTCCGCGCCGGGGCGGTCCCGACATGGTGCCGGTGGGCGTGCGCGACACCATATATTATTTGAAGACCGGCACCCGGCGCGAGTTCGCGCTTTAAGCGGCCATCGGCGGCGGACCCTGGCGGCGCGCGGTTGCCGCCGCTAGAGCAGATCGCGGTCGGTCGGAATCGTGTGGCCGCGATCCGCCGGTCGCGTGAATCTGCTCTGCACCATTGAGATCGAGCGGATTCACGCGTTTGATTGGCGCCGCGTCGCGATTCCAATCAAACGCGATTCGCTCTCGGGCGCGATCGAGGCTCCATGGACGAAGACGAAGCGACGACGGTAAAGGTGGACCCCGCCGCGCCAGCGGCGCGATCCGAACCGACCGACGAGGCGGCGCGTTTCTTCGCGCTCGCTTCCGAACACCATCGGCGCGGCGACCTCGAGGCGGCGCTTCAAGCCTATGCCAACGCCGTGCGCCACGATCGTGGTCACGCGGACGCGTACAACAATATGGGTGTGGCGCTGCGGTCCATGGGCAAGCTCGAGGCCGCCGTCGCGTGCTACGACCGCGCGCTTGCGCTCAAGCCCGCCAGCCCGGGCACGCACTCGAACCAGGGCAACGCGCTTCGCGAACTGGGCCGCTTACGGGCCGGCGGCCACCCACCATCGCGAGGCGGTCAGGCTGGCGCCCCGCTCGGCCGAGGCGTTCTACAACTTAGGCCTCGTGCTTCGCGACCTCGGCCAATTGGACGACGCGCTCACGTGTTTCGAAAAAGGCCTCGCCATGCGCCCCGACTACCCCGATTGCATGTGGGACCGCGCGCTGACGCTTTTGATGATGGGGGATTTCGAGCGTGGTTTCGCGGCCTACGAGGCGCGCTGGAGCCTGGCGCGCACGCCGAAGCGCCGCTTTCGCCACCCGATCTGGGACGGCTCGGACCTCGACGGGCGAACGATCGTCGTGCACAACGAGCAAGGCTTCGGCGACATGCTCCAGTTCGTTCGCTACGTGCCCTTGGTGGCGGACCGCGGCGGCACGGTCGTCCTCGAGGTTCAACCGCAACTCTCGCGTCTGCTCGCAGGCGTTCGCGGCGTGAGCCGCCTCGTCTATGACGGCACCGTCGTCGACGACGCCGACGTCTCGGCGCCGCTGATGAGCCTGCCGGGAATTCTCGGGACGACCCTGGAGACGATCCCCGCCGACGTCCCCTACATCGCGGCGCCGGAATTCCACCGCAATCACATTCCGGTTCCCCTCGGCGCCGCGCGCAACGTCGGAATCTGCTGGACCGGAAAGACCACGCTCGGCAACGACCGGAAACGATCATGTCCGCTCGCCCATTTCGTGGACGTCATGGGGCTGGCGGACGTGGCCTTCCACAGCCTGCAGGTCGATGCCGGAGGGCGGGCGATCGAAGCCCAAGGATGCGAGGCGCTGGTGACCGACCTGGGCGGCGGGCTGCACGACTTTGCCGACACTGCCGCCGTCATCTCCCAGCTCGATCTCGTGATCACGGTGGACACCGCTCTCGCCCATCTGGCCGGCGCCATGGCGCGCCCGGTCTGGGTCCTGATCCACTTCGCCGCCGACTGGCGCTGGATGTGCGACCGCGAGGACAACCCCTGGTATCCGACCATGCGCTTGTTCCGTCAGCGGCAACCGGGCGACTGGGCGGAGGTGATGTCGCGGGTCAAGGCGGCGCTCTCCGAGTTCGCGGGCGTACCCTAGAGCGGATCGCGTTTGATTGGAGCCGCATCACGGTTCCAATCCAACGCGCCGATCCGCTCGACCTCGATAGTGTAGACCAGATTCACGCGCCCGCTGGATCGCCACAGGCGAAACCGAGCGACCGCGATCTGGTCTAGGCGGGAAGCCTCGACAGGTCGTCCTCGGTTGGGCCGAGGCGGCTGAGCGTCAGGTGTCCGCGGTCGGCGGCGGCGCAAACACGCTTACCGGCGGCACCGGGCCGGAATGGAGCTCGACTTCGACCAGCGCGCTCAGCGCGCTCGGGCCCTGTCCGACTTTGGACGTCCCTTTGTCGAGGGTCAGCACGTTGGGGTTGCCGTGCTTTTCGAGGGTCCCGGGAACGCCGGACTCCAAGGGGTCGTACCAGGCGCCGGTCGAAAGCTGGATGACGCCGGCGCGGACCCGGTCGGTCACGACTGCGCCCGCGAGGCAGGCGCCGCGGTCGTTGAACACGCGGACCACGTCGCCATCTGCGATGCTGCGGCTGGCGGCGTCCGTCGGGTTGATCAGGATCGGCTCGCGTCCCTGGACCTTGGACGCCTGGCTGACCCTGGCCTGATCGGCCTGGGAATGCAGGCGCGTCTTCGGCTGGTTCGAGATCAGGTGCAGGGGGAAGCGCGCGGCCGTTTCCGAGCCGAGCCACTCCGCCGGTTCGAGCCAGGTGGGATGCGGCGGACAGTCGTCGTATCCGAACGAGGCGATGGTTTCGGAATAGATCTCGATCCGGCCGGACGGCGTCGCGAGCGCGTTGGCCGCCGGATCCCGACGGAATTCTTCGAAGATCACGTCGTCGCGTTTGGGCCGGGGAAACATGATCCAGCCGCGATCCCAGAACTCGTCGAACGTGGGCATCTCGTAGCCGAGCTCGGCGAGCTCGGGCGATTGCGCGTGCGCGCGGCAGTCCTCGTACAGGTGCCTGAGCCAGCCCATCTCGTCGCGGCCCTCGGTAAAGGCGTCGCGAAAGCCGAGGCGGTCGGCGAGCTCGGCGAAGATGTCGAAGTCGGCCCGCGCGTCGCCGACGGGCTCGACCGCGCGGTGCATGGCCATGATGAAGCGGTCGCGTGACGAGGCGCCGATGTCGTTGCGCTCGAGCGTGGTGGTGGCCGGAAGCACGATGTCGGCGAAACGGGCCGTGGACGTCCACCACGGCTCGTGGACGATGATCGTTTCTGGCCGCCGCCACGCCGCGATCAGTCGGTTCAGGTCCTGGTGGTGGTGGAACGGATTGCCGCCGGCCCAGTAGACGAGCCGAATGTCCGGATAGGTGATCCGCTTGCCGTCGAACTCCAACGTCGCGCCGGGTTCGGCGAGCAGATCGGTGACGCGGGCGACGGGAATCGCGAGGCCGAGCGGATTGACGCCGATGGGCATTTCCGGGACCTTGATGGCGAGCCGCGTATTGCCGATTCCGTTGATCGAGCCGTAACCGAACCCGAATCCGCCGCCGGGAAGGCCGATCTGGCCGAGCATGGCCGCGAGCGCGATCAAGGCCCAGTACGGTTGCTCGCCGTGGTCGCCGCGTTGCAACGACCACGTCGCGCTCAACATCGTCCGCGTCTCGGCCATCCGCCGGGCGAGCGCGCGAATGAAATCGGCGTCGACGCCGGTGATCTCGGCCGCCCAATCGGCGTCCTTGGCCACGCCGTCGTCCGCGCCCTCGAGATAGCGCTCGAGGTGGTCGAACCCGACCGTGTAGCGATCGAGGAAGGCCTGGTCGTGCCGGCCTTCGGCCATCAGCGTGTGCGCGAGCGCCAGCATCATCGCGGTGTCGGTGTTGGGGCGGATCGACACCCATTCGGCGTCGAGGAAATCCGGCGCGTCGTCGCGAATGGGGCTGATGCAGACGAACCGCACCCCGGCCTCGGCGGCGCGCCTGAGCCAGAACTCGTAGGTATTGACGGCGAAGCCGCCGGACGACACCTGGCCGTTCTTCGCAGCCGCGCCGCCGAACATCACGACCAGGCCGGCGTGCTCGGCGATCGATCGCCAAGGCGTGACGGCCCCGTTGACCACGTCGTAGCTGCCCAGCACGTGCGGCAGAAACACCATGGCCGCGCCCCAGCTATAGTTGGTGAGCTGGTCGGTGCAGCCGCCGAAACCGTAGAGGAAGCGCCTCAGCAGCGACCGCGCGTGGTGGAAACGGCCGGCGCTGGACCAGCCGTAGGAACCGCCGAAAATCGCCTGGTTGCCGTGGCTGCGCTTAACCCGGGCGAGCTCGCCGGAGACCAGATCGAGGGCGCGATCCCATGAGATCGGCACGAACGGCTCGCGTCCGCGCCCCTCGCCGCTCGCGGCGGGGCCGCGACGGAGGTAGCCCTGGCGGACCATCGGCTGAGCGATGCGGTTTTCGGCATACACGATGTCGGGAATGGTCTGGAGCAGCGGTAAGTCGGCGCGCTCGTCCTCGAAGGGCTTGACGCCGATGAGGCGGCCGTCGCGAACCTCGGCCGTAAAAGAGCCCCAGTGGGCCACGTGGCGAATCTGTTGCGACATTCGGGTCTCCTGGACAAGCCCGGACGTCAGAACCGGTAGCCGTAGCGGATGCCGACGCTTTCCAGGCCCTCGTTCTTGTCGCACAACTTGGCGTTCGAGGCGTGATCGAGGTGCAACATGACGCCGTGGTGCCCCTGGAACCGGTAACCGAGGTCGATCGCCTCGCGAAACAGAACCCGGCAGCCAAGCGCCTTCTTCTCGGGGTCCACCTCGGCGGTTTCGCCGTCGTGGAGCGTTCCGCCCCAGGCGAAGTCGAAGAACGCGTTCTCCAGGAACTCCCACTCCCAGGTCAGGCCCAGATAGACTTGGTTCGTGTCGCCGCCCGGGTTCGCGGAAAGGCCGAGGTGGGGCCGGGGCGAGAAGATCAGATCGAGGAACTCCGGCGAGACGAACAGCGCTTCGAGGTTGGCGTCGATGCCGTCTTCCTTTTGGTGGCTGAACGGCCCCTCGTCGTGGAGGAAGGCGCCGAGACGGATCTCGGAAAGGATGCCGTAGCCGCCCGCGTCCGCCCTTTCGTCCATGCCCGCCGCCGGCGCGGGTGCGGCCGGCGCTTGTGCCGCCGGCCCGGCCGGCGCGGGCGCCGCCGGAGCCGGTGGCGCAGCCGGCCGGCCGGGTGATGTCGAAAGGATGCGGCTCGCTCAGGAACCGGCTCATGTCGTAAAGCGCGCCGGTGGTTCCGGCCAGCGCGGGCGCGGGCGCGATCGCGACGCCCGCGAGGATTACCGTAAACCCGATCGCCGAACGGTTCATGATGCCGTCCCCAAACGCGCCGCCGCCGCACGGCCTGCGGCGCCTTCCGACAGAAAGACCGCGGTGCCCGCGAGTCAACGGGTTACCTGCTTATCCATGACACTCCGCTTGGGAAGGCATATGTTCTTGGTACGTTCCTGACGAGGGAGGTTACGGATATGGGGTTCAAGGTTGCATCGCGGGTGCGCGGGTTGAGCGACGAGGCGTTTCGCGAAGCCTTCGGC
>JAKZXM010000173.1:0-13218 GCA_047514975.1 Rhodospirillales bacterium | reverse complement strand
ATCCCACAGCTTCTCGGGCTCGCTGCGAAGATGGGCGGCGCGGTCGAACACGCCGTCGATGAAGATCATGGCGGCTGACACGCGCAAAAATTTGGCACAGGCGCGCGCCCGTGGCAACGTTCGCCTGTGCGCCCGGGTTGGCGCGCGGTCGGACCGGTAGCCAGATTTCGCCTGTTGTTCAAGGGTCTCCTTGATAGGATTCCTCGGTCTTGCGTTGGGTCCCGGCCGGTTCGACCGCGGACCCGCCCCGCTGCTCGTGGAAAGTGAAAATGCTGAACGGAGCTCGTACCACCCTCATTCTATTCGCTGCGGTGGCGTTGTCGGGCTGCATGTCCGGCGCCGGCGTCGAGCGCCTCGCGTCTGCGAATCAATGCGTCGCAGACGCCGCCGAACGGGTGTCCGGCGTCGACTGGCTGAAGGCCGAAGCCATCGAACTCGGGATCCGCCAGGGTGCATACGACCCCATGATCATCGCGCTCAAGCGCGATGCGCCGTATGTGATTCGGGTCACCAACCGCGACGACGAGAGTCGCTATTTCCGGGCCAACGAGTTCTTCCGCTCGATCGCGCTCGCCAAGGTGGTCACCAGCGGCAAGGAGTTCGACGCGACGTGCATCTCGGCGGTCGGCGTCGCGGCCAACGACACCGCGGAGATCCAGTTCGTCGCGGTCCGCGACGGCCGCTACGACTTCGAAGACATCTGGTTCATGTACGCGCCGATCGTCGCCGGGTCCGGTCACGGGGTCGTTCTCATCCAATAGCGGGCTCGTCCAATAGCGGGCTCGTCCATTAGCGCGATAATGCGTGCGCGACCGCGCCGTTCACGGGCGCGTTCCAGTGGGGCGCGCCGGCGCCTTTCGAAACCCGCGCGTCGCTGATATAGTCTCCGGTGGGAGGCTGTCGGCGGACGGACCCCTCGCCAATCCGGTCAGGTCCGAAAGGAAGCAGCCGTAACGAGTTTCGGCCCGGGTCGCCGGTCCAGTCTCCCGCCCGTCGGTCGAGGCCTGGATGCCGGCCCGACGGGATTGCCGCGCCGGGGTATCCATGAACGACCAGGGCGTCGCCGAGGTGCGTGAGACCGGCGGTTCGTACCGCGTCCTCGCCCGCGCCTATCGGCCGAAGACGTTCGCCGAACTGATCGGCCAGCAGGCGATGGTGCAAACCCTTACCAACGCGTTCCGATCGGGGCGGCTGGCGCACGCGTTCGTGCTGACCGGCGTGCGCGGCGTCGGCAAGACGACGACCGCGCGGATCATCGCCCGCGCGTTCAACTGCGTCGGCCCCGACGGCGCGGGCGGGCCGACCGTCGAGCCCTGCGGCGAATGCGAGCACTGCCGCGCCATCGACGAGGACCGCCACGTGGATGTCCTCGAAATGGACGCCGCCAGCCACACCGGCGTCGACGACATCCGCGAGCTGATCGAAAGCGCCCGCTACCGGCCCGCGACCGCGCGCACCAAGGTCTACATCATCGACGAGGTCCACATGCTCTCGAAGAGCGCCTTCAACGCGCTCCTCAAGACCCTCGAGGAACCGCCGCCGCACGTGAAGTTCGTGTTCGCCACCACCGAGGTGCGCCGAGTCCCGGTGACGGTGCTGTCGCGCTGTCAGCGGTTCGATCTGCGCCGCGTCAACACCGAATCGCTGACGGCCCACTTCGCGGGCGTCGCCGAATCCGAGGGTGCCCAAGTGTCCGCCGACGCGCTTTTGCTGATCGCCCGCGCCGCGGACGGCTCGGTTCGCGACGGCCTCTCGCTCCTGGACCAGGTCATCGCGCACCGCGCCGACGACGAAGCCGAGATCGGCGCGGACGACGTCCGGACCATGCTGGGGCTCGCCGACCGCACCCAAGTCTTCGATCTGCTGGACGCGGTTCTCAAGGGAGAGATCGCCGCCGCGCTCGATCTCTTCTCCGACCAGTACGCGGCCGGCGCCGATCCCGCGGCGATCCTCGAGGACATGCTCGAGCTCGTCCACTGGCTGACGCGCGTCAAGATCGTGCCCGCGATCGCGGATGCCGCCGACGTGCCCGAGGCGGAGCGGATTCGCGGCCGCGCGATGGCGGACGCGCTCTCGATGGCGGCGCTGGCGCGGGCCTGGCAGATGGTGTTCAAGGGATTGGCCGAGGTGCATGCCGCGCCGGCGGCCGGGCACGCCGCCGACATGGTCCTGGTGCGGATGGCCTATGCGGCGGACCTGCCGACGCCCGCCGAATCGGTCCGCGCGTTGCGCCCGGAAATCGCTTCCGGGCCCGCCAAGCCGGGCGCGGCACCTGCGCCGCACGAGCCGGTCGCGGCACCGCCCGGGCCCGCGCCTGTCGCCGAGACCGATGCGGACGACGCTCCGGCGGCGGATGACGCGGACGCCCGAGACAGAACCGACGAGGCGAGGCGCCATCCGTTGGTCCTGGCCGCGCTCGAGACCTTTCCGGGCGCCCGGGTCGAATCGGTCCGCCAGGTCACGGACCCGGCCCGCGATTCCGACTCCGACGATTCGGCCTAAGCCCATGGGCGAGACCGAACCACGGGAAGCGAAGCCGACCGTCCGGGGCCTGCTGGGGCGCGCTTGGCGGGCGGTGCGGGCGTTCGCGTCCGCCATGCGGTGGCGCTTGGCCGCGGATTCGCGGGATGACCGGTGGTCGCGCGACACGCCAACGCCGACCGAGCCGATCGGCACCATGCTCTGCAACGACGTGGTGCTTGCCGTCGCGCGGATGAAGTTCCGCCGGCTCGCCGAGGAATCCTGGCCGCGCAAGAAGGGCGCCGGTGACACATGAGGGCGCGCCGGCGGGCGATGGCTCGCGCCCGCGGTCCCTGATATAAAGTTCCGAGCGATCCCGTCCCCAATCAAACCGCGAGTAGGACCGCTGGCCATGACGAATCTCGGGGAGATGATGAAACAGGCGCAGCAGCTTCAGGCCCGGATGGCCGAGCTGCAGGAACGCTTGGCCGAAGTCGAGGTCGAGGGCTCGTCCGCCGCCGGCATGGTGCGCGTCACCCTGAACGGCAAGGCGGAAGCGCGGAAAGTGAAGATCGACCCGTCGTTGATGGATCGCGATGAGGTCGAAGTCCTCGAGGACCTGCTGACCGCCGCGTATAACGACGCCAAGGCCAAGGTCGAGGCGCAGCTTTCCGAGAAGATGGCCGAGCTGACGGGAGGTCTCAAGCTCCCGCCCGGCATGATGCCGCCGTTCTGAGCACAATCCCCGCCTCGCCTTGCGCGCCGCCCCGATTGCCGGGCGCGCGCCGGTGCGCGGCTTCGCGAGCACCGTGATGGCCCATTCGGACTTCGACCGGTTGATCCAGCTCCTCGCCAAGCTGCCGGGTTTGGGGCCGCGCTCGGCGCGACGGGCCGCGCTTCACCTCGCCAAACGCCGCGAATCCCTGCTGGTCCCGCTCGCCGAGGCGCTGGCGGAGGCCGCCGGGTCCATCCGCGCCTGCACGGGTTGCGGCAATCTCGACACCCGCGATCCTTGCGCCGTCTGCGCCGATCCCAAACGCGACCCTTCCTTGATCTGCGTGGTCGAGGACGTGGCCGATCTGTGGGCGCTCGAGCGGACGGGCAGTTTTCGCGGCCGCTATCACGTGCTCGGCGGCACGCTTTCGGCGATCGACGGAATCGGTCCCGACGAGCTGAACGTGCCCCGCCTGCTCGCCCGCGCCCGAAGCCCCGAACTCGGCGAGGTCATCCTCGCCACCAGCGCCACGATCGAGGGGCAGACCACGGCCCATTACCTTGCCGAACGGCTCGCGAATTGCGACGTCGCGGTCACGGGCATCGCCCACGGCGTGCCCGTTGGCGGCGAGCTCGACTACCTCGACGAAGGCACGCTTATCACCGCGCTCAAGGCGCGCCGGCCGGTGGAATGAGCCTTTCGGAATCGGCCGTGCCAACGCCTGCGAGCGCGCTTTCGATCTTCCGGGTTTTCCTCAGGCTCGGCCTCACCTGTTTCGGCGGTCCCATCGCCCACTTCGGCTACTACCGCGACGAGTTCGTGGTCCGGCGCGGCTGGCTGGACGATCGCGAGTTCGCGGATCTGGCGGCGCTCTGCCAGTTCCTGCCCGGCCCGGCCTCGAGCCAGTTCGGCGTCGCGGTCGGGATCAAGCGCGCTGGCCTCGCGGGCGGCTTGGCCGCGTGGCTCGGCTTCACGCTGCCCTCGGCGGCGATCATGGTCGGCTTCGGCTACGGGCTCGTGAACCTGGGCGACGCGGCCGGGACGGGCTGGCTGGATGGCCTGAGAATCATGGCGGTGGCGGTGGTTGCCCGCGCGGTCTGGGGCATGGGACGGACACTGTGCCCGGACGCGCGCCGCGCCGCGCTCGCACTTCTCGCCGCGATATTGGTGATCCTGTGGCCGGCGCTGACCGGCGGCGCGGCCGGCGCCCAGATCGCCGCCATCGTCGTCGGCGGGATTCTCGGCCGCCTCGTAGTTCCGGCCGCGAGCGAGCCGCCACGGCCGCTGGGCTTCGCGCCCAGCCGGCGGATCGGCGCCGCCGCCTGGGTCCTGTTCTTCGCCTTGCTCGCGCTCTTGCCGGTCCTCGCCTGGCTCGGGATCCACCCGCTGCTCGCCGTGGCCGACGCGTTTTACCGTTCGGGCGCGCTGGTCTTCGGCGGCGGACACGTGGTGCTGCCGCTTCTGCAGGCGGAAGTGGTGCCCAGCGGTTGGGTCGGAAACGAGGTCTTCCTCGCCGGTTACGGCGCCGCCCAGGCCCTGCCGGGACCGATCTTCACCTTCGCGGGCTACCTGGGCGCGATGATGGACGCGGACGTCGCGCCCTGGGTGACGGCGCTGGTCGCGCTGATCGCCATCTTCCTGCCCGCGCACCTGTTGGTGATCGGGGCATTGCCGTTCTGGGACGCGCTCAGGTCGCGCGCCGGCGTCCGGGCAGCGCTCGCGGGCGTGAACGCCGCCGTCGTCGGGTTGCTGCTGGCGGTCCTTTACGATCCGCTTTGGACGGAAACCATACGCGCGCCCGCCGACTTCGCTTTCGCGCTCGGGGTCTTCGGGCTGCTCGTCTTCACGAAGGTGCCGCCGCCGGTGCTGGCGGGTGGAGCGGCGCTGCTTGGCGCCGCATCGGCGCTGCTTTGAAGCGAATCGCGATTCCGATCAGGCGCGATCCGCTCTATGCGGTGTCGCCTCCCCCGATCGCGAAGTCGTCGCGGGTAAACAGCGCCACCAGCTCGAGCCCCTCCCGGGCCAAGTTCTCGCGCGCGCCCTCCAGGCGGTCGACGATGGTGATCACCCGAGAGACCGTGCAGCCGCGATCGCGCACCACACCGCACGCCTTGAGCGCCGATGCGCCGGTGGTCGTCACGTCCTCGACGACGACGACCGCGGCGCCGTCCTCGATCTGGCCGTCGATCAGCTTGGCGGTGCCGTGGTCCTTGACCGCCTTGCGGACGAAGAACGCCTTTACCGGGCGGCGCCGGAAGCTCTTGACGCAGACCGCCGCGACCAGGGGCACGGCCCCCATCTCGAGCCCGCCCACGTATTCCTCGCCCCCGTTCTCGAGCGCGTCGAGCATGAGATCGGCGATCAGGTTCGATCCCTCGGGATGCAGCATGGTCTTCTTCATGTCGAAGAAGAGGCTGCTGATCCCGCCGCCGGAAAGCTGGAAGTCGCCGCCCGTGAGCACCGATTCCCGTTGAATGATGACCTGTAGCCGCCGCCGATCGGCGGGGCGCACCTCGGCTCGGGCGTCCTCGCTCATCTCGTCGCTCGCACCATCAACACCAATCCTAAAACCCGCAGCGGGTGTCCCAATACTGCCACGCTGCGCATCCACGCGCCACGCTTGCGGGCCTAACGATCGCTGTGAGCACCCAGACCGGATCGCGGTCGCTCGGAATCGCGTGGCCGCGATCCAGCGGGCGCGTGAGTCTGGTCTGCACTATTGAGACCGAGCGGGTCGGCGCGTTTGATTGCAAACGCGATGCGGTTCCAATCAAACGCGATCCGCTCTAGAAAAAGGCCATAAGAGAAGCGCTCGTGGCCGGTCGCCGGAACGGTAAGGGGAAATCCAAGGTATGCGATCGTTTACAATTTACGCCCTCGCCGCGCTCGCCGAGATCGCCGGGTGCTTCGCGTTCTGGGCCTGGGTGCGGCTTGCGAAGCCGGCCCTGTGGGTCCTTCCCGGAATAGTCGCGCTGGTCGCGTTCGCCTATCTGCTCACCCGGATCGACGCGCTTTACGCCGGGCGCGCCTTCGCGGCCTACGGCGGCGTCTATATCGGCGCATCGCTGCTTTGGCTTTGGGCCGTCGAGGGGACGCGCCCCGACCGCTGGGACGCGATCGGCGCCGCATTTTGCCTGATCGGCGCGGCGATCATCCTATTGGGGCCGCGCGCCGCATAAGGCGGGGCCGCGCGCCCTTAAGCCGGCCGCGCGACGCCGGGCGGCATCCTGTGATCGATTACTCGCGCGTCTCTTCGCGACAGGCGCAGTAGGCGCCGTAGGTGGCGACGCAATAGGGAATGCAAAAGGTCAACGCGACCTTGACCCAGCTCATATCGCCGCCGGCGATCAGCACATCGCCCTGGTTGATGAGGTTGAGAACCGTCCCGACCACCGCGGTCATGAGAAGCGAGCGCTTGGTGATCGGCCAGGAAAGCGCTTGGCGCAAGGCATCATTCATTCGCATCGCTTCGTCTTCGCCCGATGCCCGCTCGCCGCCACGCGGGAAAGATCGGGCCGGCCGCGCCCCAAGGCTCCGGCGCACGGGAGCCGGAGTCTTTAGCGCCCCTTTTCGGCGAGCCGATCGGCGATGAAGGCGTAGTCGTCGGCGCGCTCGCGCGCCTCGGCGACGGCGCTCGCACGCTTCACGACCTCGAGAAGCGTGCTCCGGCCGCCCACCTCGTCGCCGGCATCGAGCTGGATCGCGAAAATTCTCATAAGCGTGAGGTCAATCAGGTAGGAGACCGATTCGTCCCAGTACAACACCTCGGCCAAGGCGTCGTCGAGGATATCTCTCGCGGCCGCAGTCTCGCCCCGCTCGGTCTGTTTCGCGGCCACGGCGATGAGTGAGCTGACGTAGAAGTCGGCGTCGTAGATGGTCTTCGCCGTTTGCAGGGCGCCCGCGATGTCCCCGGCGTCGGCCTGGGCGGAAGAGACCATCTCCAGCGTCATGTCGCGGAAGAATCCTTCTCCGACGAATCCTTCTTCGCGTGCACCCACAGCATCGGCTGCGGCCGAAAGGATCGCGCGCGCGCCGGCGGTCGGCTCGATCTCGTCTAGCGTCTCGCTGAGGAAGTTGAGGGCTTCGGCGTGATCCATGTTGTCTTCGATGGCGCTCGCCGACGCCAGGGATCCCAGCAGGGCCACGCGGGCGCCGTTCGTATCGCCGGTCCGCGCAAGGACCTCGGCGATGGACGCGAAGTTCCTGGCCCGCTCCTCGGCATCCTCGCCCTCGGCCGCCGCCGGCAACGCACGGGCGATGGTCGTCCGCGCGCCCGCCGGGTCGTCCGCGGCCGCTTGCGCGGCCGCCATGTCCAACAAGACATAGACCGGAACGTCGCCGTCCTTGGTCCTGCGAACGATCGCAAGCGCCTCGGCGAGGATTTCCCGCGCGCGTTCGGTTTCGCCCGCTTCACCGCTCGATTTTGCGATCGCGACCAGCGCCCGCGCGCGACCGTTATCTTTGCCCATGCGTCCGGTCGCCCGCAAGGCGCGCGTCAGCTCTCCGGCCTCGACATGCTCATCGATGATCCCATCGATCCTGGACCACCGGTCGTACCCGGGCGCAAGCGCGCTGGCCAGATCGAGCGCGGTTGCCAGCGTCGCGTTCGACCGCGCCGCATCCCCGAATTCGCGCTGCATGCGGGCGACCTCGATCAGGGCGTCGACCCGCTCCGAGGGCTTGGCGATCCTTCGCACGGTCCGAAGCGCACCCGCCTCGTCGCCGGCCCGGGCCTGGGTTTCGGCGATCGAAGATAGGCGCATGTTCCGGATCAAGCCCTCGGGCTCGGCCAGCACGTGGACCAACGCCGCCGACAACATCGAAAGCGCGCCCGCGCGCTCGCCCGCGTCGATTTGCGCCCCGGCGATCCGGACGAGCGTGGGCGCGCGCCAGCCCTCGGCAACCTCGTCGACGATCGCCAAGGCAGCTTCCACGCTTCCGGCGCGGCTCCAGGCTGCGGCGATTCCCGAAAGGGATCCACTCCGGTCGCTCTCGTCGGCGTCATCGCGGACGATCCAATAGGCGCGCGACAGCGTCTCCAGCGCCGCCTGAGCGTCGCCGGCCTCGATCTGCTCGTCGGCGATGTCGCGCAACCGGTAGAAACGGATGTCGCGGCTGGCGATCGCGTCCACGACCTCGCGGGCACGGTCGAGTTCTCCCAACCCCACCAGCCCGCTCGCGATGCGGTTCAAGGCGTGGTCGCGCGGCTCAACCAGTTCGTCCGCTTCGCCCGCCTCCATGGCCCGCGCCGTGGCGAACGCCAAGTCGAACAGACATCGGCTCGCCGGCGCCTCGAGACACGCTTCGCCCTCGGCCCGGGAATTGCCTTCGGCCACGGCTTCCAGCGAGAGCGGACCGAAGCCCTGGCCGGTGGCCAGGGTCACGGCGGCCGCACTTTGCGGCTGTTCGATCACCACCCGCCGCAAGACCGCGCCCGCCCGCCCAAAGAGCCCGGCCCGCGCGCCCGCCTCCGCCTCGGCTTCGGCCTGGTTGAACAACAGCGCGGCTTCGACCACGAGCCGGTTCGCCGCCGCGTCGGCGGCGGCGTGGGACGGGGCCTGGAGGGCGACCATCGTGATCGCCGCGATTGCGAATCCGCGCCACATGGCCCTATTGCCCGAGCCCGGCGAGCTGGGCGGCGGCGGCGGCGAGGGCGCGGTTATCGTCGTCGACGATCGCCGCGGTCGTCCTCAGCGCCTCGAAAAGGGTAGCCCTCGCGCCTTCGGCGTCGCCGGCCTCGGCCCGCAGCCGGGCGATGGCGCGAAGCGCCTCGGCGCGATCCTCTTCACGCCCGATGTTGCGCGCCGTCCGCAGCGCCTCGCGCGTGGCTCCGAGCCGGGCAAAGGTTTCTGCGATCATCATTGGAAGACTGCCAGGGATGGATGTCTTCACACCTGTGAAAAACGTCTCCGTACTTGTCTGGACCGCGTCACGCGCCTCGACCAAGATCTCCTTGGCGCCGGCCACGTCGCCCGTCTCGCCCCACTTCTCGGCGATATAGCGCAAAACCCCGGCCCGCTTCCCGTCGTCCGCGACGAGGCGCGCCGCCTCGAGCGCGCCCGCCAGATCGCCCGCCTCGATGTATTCGAAGCTCGCCCGCGTGAAGGCCTGATCGCGGAGGAAGTCCTCGGGAAGGTCGTGCGCCGCCCGCAACCCCACGGCAAGCGTTTCGGCCGCGCCCAACCTATCCCCGGTTTCCGCCTGCTTGCGGGCGACCGCGAAATAGGCGTTCGCGCGCCATTGCAGGTCGGGAATGCGCCCGGCCGCATCGTGCGCGCGCTCGGCGTCTCCGGCGCGCGCGTAGAGCTCGGCGATGTCGATCAAGTCCCACCTCCGCTCCTCGTCGTCGGCGATCGCCGAGGCCGCCGCCATGGCCTCACCAAGCGTCCTTGCCGCCGCGCCTTTGTCCTTCACCTCGATCTCGGCGCCGGCGAGCGCCGTTAGGGCGTCGGCCCGCGCGCCGGCGTCGGCGATGGCGGCCGCCGTCTCCGGCAGTCCGCTCAAGGCTTCCGCCGCGCGCGCCGGGTTCCCGGCGCGCGCGAGGGCGCCCGCGGCGAATGCCACCAGCTCGATCCGCTCGGCGTCCGCGCTGATGGCCCGCGCCGCTTGAAGCGCGCGGACGGGATCATCGGCCTGGACGAGCTTGTAGACGGCGCTGCTCAGCGTTCCGTCGCCGGCCTCGCCGTCCGTTCGCGCCTCCACATCTTCCACCAGCGCCGCGAGGAGGGCACGAGCGCGCGCCGGGTTCCCCGCCTCGATCTCGGCTTCGGCGATCCCGACCAGCGTGGAATTGCGCCGCGCCGGCTCGGGCATGGACCGCGCCAGCGCGATGGCACCGTCCACGTCGCCGATCGCGGCTCGTGCCTCGGCGACGGGGAAGGAGATGCGCGAGCGGTCGTCGGCCGCGGTCGCCTGCGCCACCTCCAGGGCCACGGAAAGCGTTGCCTCGGCGCCGGCGGCGTCGCCGGCCGCGGCCTGCGCCGTGGCGATCAGGCCCATGGCCTTGGAACGCCAGAAATTGTCGGCGATCGTGCGCGCGGTTGCGAGCGCGCCGGCGGCGTCGCCGAGCTTGCCCTGCTGTTCGGCGATGGCCATCAGCGCCCGAGAGCCGCCCGAAAAAGCGTCCGGCGCCGCCGCCAAGGCCTCGCGCAAGGTCCGATCGGCCCCGGCCACGTCCCCGGCGTTGGCCTGCGCCTTGAGCACGGCGATGATGTTCCAGGCCCGGTCGTCGCCGTCGGCGATGGCCTTGGCGGTCTCGACGGCGGCGGCGAACCGGCCCGCCGCGATCCAACCATCGACGATCCCTCCGAGCGCGCGGTCGCGATCCTCAACTTCGCCAAGGCCACGCGCGATCGACACCGAGAGCGCAAAAAAGGCAATCGCTGGTGGGGGCCGCCAGGCATGCCTCGACCTTGGCCACAGAGCGCGCCTCGGCGACCGTTCCGAGCGACAGCGTGCCGATGCTTTGTCCCGTGGCCAGGGTGACCGCCAGGCCGCTTCCCGCGTGGCGCTCGACGACGGCCTTCAGGTTGTCGTGCGCCCGGCCCAGGAGCTCGAGGCGGCGCGCCGGCTCGACGGCGTCGCGGGCGCTCTCGACGAGACGCGCGGCCTCGACAACCAGCCGGTTGGCGGCCGCATCGTCGTCCAAGGCGACGGCCGGCGCCGCCGCGACCACCACCAACGCCGCGACGACGAGGGACGAAAGCGAAGGCGGGCCAGGAATTATACGGGCCATGCAAAGACGGAAAAACTGGTGCCCAGGGGCCGACTTGAACGACCGACACACGGATTTTCAGTCCGTTGCTCTACCAACTGAGCTACCTGGGCGTGACCGATCGGACGCCGCCGCCGCGGCGCGGTCCACCGGAGCGCCGCTTATAGGGAAAATCCCCAGGGCTGTCCAGGGTTCGCGGGCGCCGCTTTCGGGCGTGGCCGCGCGCCTTCCCAGGCCCCGGCGAGCGGAAATCATGGTAGCCTTCGCGGACGCGGCCGCAACGATGCGGCCGACGGCGAAGGAGCGGCGGCACCATGTCCGAGGCCTTGGACATCGACGGCCTCATGGCTCAGGTCTACGCAGCGGCCGACGAGACCCGCCACTGGCCCAAGACGCTGGGCGCGCTCGGCGCCGACGGCGGCGTCCTCTACGTGGTCGACGTTCCCTCGGGCCTGACCACGTTCTGGAGCTCGGCCAAGCTTGACCGGGCGCATCTCCAGGCGATCCGCGAGCGCTATCGGCCGCTCGAGTTCCTCAACCGCATCAGGACCGAGTTCGGCCGCGACCAGGCGCTGACGCGCGCCCGCGTCCTCGCCGACGACGAATACGAAAACAGCGCGCTCTATACCGAGGTCCTGAAGGCCGCGCGAATCTGGCACGTGATCGGCGGGATCGTGGCCGGCGATAAGGTGACCGTCGCCGCCCTGGGTTTCTATCGGCCGCGCGAAAAGGACGCGTTCACGGACGCCGAGATCGAGCGCTTCCGGGCCCTCGCGCCGCACGTCGGCGCCGCCGTCCGCATCCAGCAAAAGATCGCGGCGCTCGAGCTCCGGCTCGCCGACGCCGCCGAAGTGCTCGACCGTCTGCCGCTCGGCGTCCTGCTCGTCGATGGCCGCGGCCGCATCATCACCATGAACCGGGGCGCGAAACGAATCGTCGCCCAGAATGACGGCCTGCGCGCCGACGCAGCCCGCGTCTGCCGCGCCGACGTCGCGGCCGAGCGCGACAAGCTCGCCAAGTTGATCGCAAGCGCGGCGAACCGCGAATCGGTCGAGGGCTCGCCGCCAGGCGGCGCGGTGAAACTGACGCGGCCCTCGGGCAAGCGTGCGCTTTCGGTCCTGGTGGCGCCGTTGATAGGAACCGGCCAGGCGGCGGGCCTTCGCCGCGGAGCAATTCTTTACGTGCGCGATTCCGAAACGACCGGGCGCACGCCCTTGCGCGTGCTCGCCGACGCGTACGGCCTGACGGATTCCGAGGCGCGGCTCCTGAGCGCGCTTATGGACGGCATTCGGCTCGAGGACGCGGCCTCCGAACTCCGGGTCAGCGTCAACACGGTCAAGACCCATTTGCAGAACATCTTCCGCAAGACCGACACGCGACGCCAATCCGAACTTCTCAGTTTGGTGTTGACGGGACCCGCGACCCTGGCCGACCGCGAGGGCGCCTAGGCGCTGCGGCCGGATTGCCGGAGTATTTATTGCTCTCATCCGTTCGGATGATTTCAAAAGCCAGGCATTGGGTTTAATCTAATGGCGATGTTTGGTCTGATGGCGAATTCTTCAGGGACGGGCCGCGAACGCGTCGTGCGCGGCCGCGATTTGTGCGCCCCTTTGAGGAACGCCGCCGGGTTCGGTTCCATCGAGAGCCGGCGCCGCGTGGAACCGGGAACAGGGTTCCTTGTGGGTCACAGGGGTCATGGCACCACGCGACTTTCAAGTACTTGTGATGGGGATCACTGTCGAAGACACCCAAGCGAGATAAAATCGAGGCGAATTAAACGAGAATTCGTGTCGAAATGTTTTTAACAACCCCAACGTCCCTTGAATTTCGGCGCGTCAAACTCGAAGTTCCCAAGCGGACAGTGGGCATGGAATTGTCGGAGTGAGCGTCATGGTGGATGAGACACAAGCGATGGACGGCCAGGTTTCCGGTAGCGGGATCGAGCTTGCGCAAGCCCTTACGGGTATCGCGGGCGAGCCCATCGGCCAAGTGGAGACGCTTGCCGGCACGGTAACCGCGATCCGCATCGACGGCACGGAAGTGACCCTCCAGGAGGGCGATTCGGTCTTCCAGGGCGATACGCTCCATTCCGGCCCCGACGGCGCCATCGGCGTCGTGTTCGCCGACGAGACCACGTTCTCGATGGCCGAATCGGGCGAGATCGTGCTCGACGAGATGGTCTACGACCCGGTCACCCAGGAGGGCACGGTCGCGGTCTCGGTGGTCGAAGGCGTGTTCACCTTCGTCTCCGGCGAGATCGCCAAGACCGACCCCGACGCCATGACGCTGGACACGCCGGTCGCGACCATCGGCATCCGCGGCACCCAGG
>JAKZXM010000172.1:0-3870 GCA_047514975.1 Rhodospirillales bacterium | reverse complement strand
TCGGCGACTTCCAGGAAGCGGCCTCCTTGCATCGCGCCCGCACAATTGACCAGGATATCGACCCCGCCGTAGGCCCGCCGCGCGGTTTCGGCGAACGCCTCGCATCCGCCGAGGCTGCGAAGATCGCCCGCGAAGTATTCGGCGCGCCGCCCGCTCGCCTCCGCGATCTCCGCCGCGGCACGCCTCAGGTCCTGCTCGCCGCGGGCCGCCAGCACGCTATCGGCTCCGTCCGCGGCAAGGCTGGCGGCGATGGCGCGGCCAATCCCCCGGCTGCCCCCAGTGATAACCGCGATCTTCCCTTCCAACTCTCCCGTCATGACCTTCGCCTGCGCCCAGGTGTGACCGCTCGTCCATCGCTATAGCCTGGCGGACCGTCCCTGTGACGAGGGCGGAGCCATCCATCGCGAACCTTGAGGAGATCACGCTCCTGGAGCATTTCAAGGGGCCCGAGGAACTCCATCAGCGGGTCCGCTCGCATGGCGGCCTGGATCGGCGCGTCCTCGCCGTGACGGTCAACGAGGGGCTTGACGGTGCGGTAGACGTCGATATCAGAAATCATATGGGCTGCCAAGTTGCGGTGAGCGAGCTTAGCGCGGCAGCGACGACTGTGCGGGCAAGTGTGGCCGGGTCTCAACATTGGATGACCCGCACTTCGAACAACGAGTCTTTCGCGGGTGAGATGAAAAATAATGCCTAGAGCTCGCCCGCGCGCATCATCGCAGCGATGTGCTCGGCCTGGCGGATGGCCAGCGCGACGACGGTCAGCGTCGGGCTGGCGGCGCCCGAGGAGGGGAACACGCTCCCGTCCGAGACGAACAGGTTGGGTACCTCGTGCGCCCGGCCCCACGGATCGACGACGCCGTCGCGCGGTTTCTCGCTCATCCGGCACACCCCCAAGTGATGGTAGGCGGGCTCGGCCTGGGCCTCGATGGTGCGCCGCGCACCCAGCGCCATGCACATCTCGTGCATCTTCTTATAGCCGTAGTTCTGCATCGGGGTCTCGTTGGGGTGGTCGTCGATGTGGAGGCACGGGATGGGCAGTCCGTACCGGTCCTTTTCGGAGCCGTGCAGCGTCACGCGGTTGGTGGCGACCGCCAGATCCTCGCCCAGCACGCCGAGCCCGACGACGCGGTTGTAGGCCTCGATCCAGCCCGCATGCGGCCGACCCCACTTCCCCGGGTTGAGACCCGCCGCATAGACCGGCAGCCCGCACGTGGTGGCAAGGATGTAAAAGCCTCCGGCGAAACCGCGGCTGGGGTCGTACCTCGCCTCGTCGCGGACCAGGCCGGCGACCTGGATGCCGCGGTGCATATTCACCGGCCGATCGAACTCGCCGAACAGGTTACCCGAGCTGTGTCGCATGTAGTACCTGCCCAGTAGGCCCGAGCCGTTCGCCAGGCCCTGGGGAAAGGCGCTCGACTCCGAGTTCAGCAACAGCCGCGCCGTCTCGATCGAATTGCCCGCGACACACACCGCGCGCGCGGCTTGCACGTGCTCGCGGCCGTCCCTGTCGACGTACAGCACGCCACGCACGCGTCCGTCATCGCCGTGTTCGATCCTCAGCACCATACTCTCGGCGCGCAGCTCGCACCGGCCGCTCGCTTCCGCCCGCGACAGCTCGCTGTTCGCCGTCGACCACTTGGCGCCCGAGGCGCAGCCCTGCATGCAAAAGCCGATCTGATCGCACGCGTTGCGGCCGTTGCGCGGCTCCGAGTTGATCGCCATGTTGTTCACGCGCACGTCGGTGTAGCCAATGCGCCGGGCGGCGGCGGCCATGACCTTGAAGTTGTTGGTCGGTGGGTGCCGGGGAATGCCGTGCGTCCCCGTTACCCCCATCTTGTCCTCGGCCCTTTGGTAGTAGGGCTCGAGCTCGGCGAGCCCGAACGGCCAGTCGGCGATCTCGGCGCCGGGAATCACGCCATAGACGGTCGCGGTCCTGAACTCGTGCTCCCGCAGCCTCAGGCACGTGCCGCCCCAATGGATCGTCGAGCCGCCCACCGCCTTGCACATCGAGGTGGGCTTCTCTGGAAAGGTGCGGGCGATGATCGAGGAGCCGGTGCACACCCTGCGGTCGTTCCAGCTGAGCTTGGCGTCCATCGCGACTTCGTCGTTCTCGATCTCGTCTGGATCGAAACGCCTTCCTGCCTCGAGGATAACGACGTCGATGCCCTTGCCCGTTAGCTCGTCGGCGAGCGTGCCGCCGCCCGCGCCCGAACCAATGATGACGAGCACGGTGTCGTCGTCGTGATCGTAGGTGACCGCGGCCAGCGCGTCGGCGGACCGCTCGTCGTCAGCCGTCACTGAATCCTCCTCCACTGCGCCACTATTAACCGACAAGCGGCCGCCACGCCAGCGGCGGAACCGTCGAAGGAGATTCGGATCGGGCTCGTCGGGGCGGGATTGATCGGCTGAGTGCGGGGATAAGCCCCTCACGCCTCTTCGACGCTGAGATCGCATAGCGAACCTCAGCCCCGACCTCGGCCAGGGATTTGGCCGGCCGTTGGCTCACAATAGGCCGAACTTGCGGGCATAGCGGGAGGGGCCTCGTGGCGCTTGCCCGTGCGATCCGCGGGCTGATCCAACGCGGGTGGGCGCCGAGCTGCGGTCTCTCAGGGCCGGCTCGCCGCCCGCCCGATGGCGCGCCAGCCATTTGTAGGCCGTGCGCTTGGAAACGCCGGCGGCGCGGGCCGCGGCCTCCACCGTCCGTCCCACTCGGTGTAATTGTGGCGGCCGGTCTTGCCGGCGATGACGCTTGGCATCACCTCGATGAACTTCCGAGCGATGTCCTCGGACGGTATTGTGTAAAGGGCGTGAGTGGCGCAGTCGTGATCGGGGCTGTTCATGGGCGCCGGCTTTGGCCCCAAATTGCCAAGGTTCTTGGTGCCCTCGAGGATGCGCTGGCGCTCGGACCGCATGGCCTCGATCATGCCGGGCAGACGGTCGAGCTGCACGTTCAACACGGCGGCAATGAGCCCAGCATTGGCTCAATTCGGTGGCAGAATCGAGCCGCGTGGGTTAGTCTTCGTCCCATGGCGCTATCTGAGGCACAAGTCAAACACTGGCGCGCAGAAGGCTTCGTGTGTGTACCCGACTTCTTCGATTCGCGTGAGGTGCGGGCGCTTCAGGCCGGATACCAGGAGTTGAAGGCCGCCGGAACGCTGTCGAACATCGCCACCGATTTCGACGGCCAGACCCATGTCGAGTCAAAGCAGAACCAGCTTATCTGCCCGCTCTCCTTCCACCATCCACTGTACCGCGCGATCCCGTTCCACCCCAAAGTTCGGGCCGCCCTCTCGCAGCTCCTCACCGCGCCCATCTACAAGTTCCAGGACGCCTTCTTCGTCAAGCCAGCGCGCATCGGCTCGCCCACCAACTGGCACCAGGACAACTTCTACTTCGAGATCCGCGATCCCCTGCAGGGAACGGCGATGTGGGTCGCCATCACCGATGCGACCGCCGAGAACGGGGCGCTACGGGTCATCCCGCGCTCGCACGAGGCGCTGGCGCCGCACACGCGCGACCCAGAATCCGACCATGACCGGCGCTGCTACCCACCCGAAGATGAGGCCCTGACCGCCGAGCTCCCCGCCGGCGGCGTCCTCTTCTTCAACTCGGGTACCTTGCACGCGACCGGCCCCAACGCGACCGATGGCGAGCGCGTCGCCTGCATCTTCCACTTCCTCAACGATTCCTGGGTGAGTCCGGAGCTCGCGAGCAGGCGACCCCACCCGACGCTCGGCTATCCCTCGTACTCACCCCCGGGCGAGGAAGGCGGGCCTTACGTCTCGGGCGCGCCCTACACCGCCGGCGAACGAGAGTACGGCTGTGACATGGAGGCCGCGCTCGCCAACGAGTTCGCGCGGCTCGCCG
>JAKZXM010000171.1:0-11173 GCA_047514975.1 Rhodospirillales bacterium | reverse complement strand
TCGGCTGCTATGCGGATGACGCCACGACGCTCGAGCTCATGATTGTGGAGACCTTGGCTCGCGACGGACTGACGGCAAGCGCCGACGCGATCGCGTATCTGGTCCGGAACCTGGGATCGGACCGTCAAGTCTCGAGAGGGGAGATCGAGAAGCTCGCCCTTTTCATGGGCGAACCCGGAACCGTGGGCCTAGAGGACGCCGAGGCCTGCGTCGGCGACAGCGCCGCGACCTCGTTGGACGAGCTCGCCCACGCCGTTTACGCGGGCGATTTTGCGGGCCTCGAGGCCTCTCTCGTCCGCGCGCATCTCGCGGGAAGCGACGCAGTGCGCATCCTTCGCGCGGTCTCGGCGCAATTCCTGCGCCTTCACCGGGCGGTTGGGCTGGCCGAAGAGGGCCGCAGCCGAGAGCAGGCCATGGCGGCTCTGCGCCCGCCGGTCTTCTTCAAGTTCGCGGCGCGGTTCCGCGCCGCGATGGGGCGCTGGCGGCGCGAACGCGTGGCCTGGGCCCTGGTCGAGCTCGCGGAAGCCGAACTCGCCTGCAAGACCACGGGGGCGCCGGCCGATCTCCTGTGCTCGCGGGCGTTGATGAGGATCGCCCACGCGGCTTAAGCGAGTCCGCTCAAACCGATTCAATCTGGTCGGACTGTACTCTAGAAATCGTCGCGGTTCGGGGTATCGGCCTCGGCGCGCCCGGGGTCGGAGTTCCGACCGGGCAATGCGGTCGCTTCGTCGTACGCGGTTGCGCCCGCGTCCGCCGCCTTCGATG
The DNA here is from genome assembly GCA_047514975.1 of Rhodospirillales bacterium. Classification (GTDB taxonomy): domain Bacteria; phylum Pseudomonadota; class Alphaproteobacteria; order Rhodospirillales; family JASLLV01; genus JASLLV01. The sequence goes on along the minus strand of JAKZXM010000171.1, from coordinate 10,408 downwards.
CCTCGCCGTGCGCACCTTCGCTCAGACGATGAAGGATGTCGTCGAGCTGTTCGAGCGAGGCGTAGTGAAGGGTAAGCGTTCCGCCGGTGCCCGAGAACTTGATCCTGACCTTGAGGCCGAGAAGATTGGAGAGGTCGCGCTCCAGCACCACGGTATCGGCGTCGCGCGCGTCGGGCCGGCGGGAGCGGCGCGAGCGCGCCGAACGGTCACGGACCAGGGCCTCTGTTTGGCGCACGTTGAGGCCGCGGTTCACCACCTTGTGGGCGAGCGCGACCGCGTCCGTGGCATTGAGCAGCGCGCGGGCGTGTCCGGCGCTAAGCGCGCGGCTGTCGACAAGCGTCTTGACCGGATCCGGCAGGCTCAGGAGACGGATCATGTTGGCGACATGGCTGCGGCTCTTGCCGAGCACGCGACCAAGGTTCTCTGGGGTGTGCGAGAATTCCTCGATCAGGCGGCGATAGCCCTCGGCCTCCTCGAGGGCCGAGAGATCCTGACGCTGCAAGTTCTCCACCAGGGCGATCTCGAGCGATTCTCGATCCGAGAGTTCCTTAACCACGACCGGAACCTCGTGGACCTTCGCTACCTGGGCCGCCCGCCAGCGCCTTTCGCCGGCGATGATCTCGAACGCGTTTTCCTCGTCGGCCAGGGGACGGACGAGGATCGGCTGCAACACTCCCTTTTCACGTATGGACTGAGCCAGGTTCGCGATTTCGTCGTCGTCGAAGGTCCGTCTCGGCTGGTGCCGGCCCGGATGCAGAAACTCGATCGGAACGATCCTGTAATCGGACCCTCGCGGACGACCGTTTGCGTCCGGCAACTCGTCGCCGAGAAGGGCCGAAAGGCCGCGGCCGAGATTCTGGCGCTTGCCGGCGTCCGCCATCACTCGGCGATCGTGCGTTCGCGGCGCAGAACCTCGCCCGCGAGATGCAGATAGGCCTGCGCGCCCGCGCAGTGAATATCGTAAAGTAGCACTGGCTTGCCGTGCGACGGTGCCTCCGAGACGCGAACGTTGCGCGGAATCACGGTCCGGTACACGACGTCGCCGAAGAACTCGCGGACGTCGGCCGCCACCATGTTCGAGAGGTTGTTGCGCTTGTCGAACATGGTCAGAACGATCCCCTGGATCTCGAGGCCCGGGTTGAACGTCCGTTTGACGCGCTCGATGGTCCTCACCAGGTTGCTCACGCCTTCGAGCGCGAAGAACTCGCACTGCAACGGCACGAGGACCGCATCTGCGGCCACCAACGCGTTCAAGGTGAGCAGGCCGAGCGCCGGCGGACAATCGATCAAGACGTAATCGTAACCGCCGGTAGCGCCCGCAAGGGCGTCGCGCAGCCGGTACTCGCGACGATCGAAATCCACGAGTTCGATCTCGGCGCCCGATAGATCGATCCCCGCCGGAACCAGCTCGAGCCCCGGGACCGCGGACGCGCGGGCCGCGTCCTCAAGCGAGACCTTACCCGAGAGCAGGCCATAGCAATCCCGGACCCGAGAAGCGCGATCGACGCCGAGCCCCGTGCTGGCGTTGCCTTGCGGGTCGAGATCGACGATCAGGACCTTGTTGTCCACGGCCGCGAGCGCGGTCGCTAAATTGATGGCGGTCGTGGTCTTGCCCACCCCGCCCTTCTGATTGGCGACGGCGATGATCCGCGAGGTCCTTGTCCGCACGGCGGCGGCGCAATCAGGCGTCATCGCGTCGAGAAACCCCTTCCAGAATCAAGGCGACCCCGTCGGGGTCGGATGCACTGGTCTTGCGTGTGATTCGCATTTTCCAGGATTCTCGCGAATCCGTCAATTCCCGTTCGACGTTCCGGCCCTTGAGAAACAGGCACCGCGTGCCGGGCCCGAGAAACGGCTCGGCATGGCCCAATAGGCGTCCGAGGGGCGCGCAGGCGCGGGCCGTGACGACGTCGGCCGCGAACGGCTTCATGGCTTCGATGCGCAGATTGTGGATCTCGGCGATGCAGCCGCTCGCGCGGATCACCTCGCCGAGAAAGGCGCATTTCCGGGCGTTGCTTTCGACCAGATGGACGCGAAGCGCGGGCGCGCGATCGTGCACGAGAATGGCGAGCACGAGGCCGGGAAAACCGGCGCCGGTGCCGAGATCGAGAAGCACGCGCGCGTGCTTGGGAATCAAGGGAAGAAGCTGGGCCGAATCGAGAACGTGGCGGCGCCAGACGTCGGCAAGGCTGGCGTCGCTGACCAGGTTGATTCGGGCTTGCCATCGCTCAAGCGCCGCAACCAGAATCTCAAGCCCCCGGATCTCTTCCGATGAGAGGCCGATCTTGGCGCGCACGTCTGCGGCGCCGAGCGGCGTTGCGGCTTTTCGCCCTCGGCGCAGTGCCGCCGTGACGGGAGTTTCACGTGAAACGGAACGCGCGCCTTTCGTCTTGCGCGTCACGCGGATCGCAGCTCGTCGCGACGCCGGGAATAGGCGAGCAAGACCGTGAGCGCGGCCGGCGTAACCCCCGATATGCGCGCGGCGGCGCCGAGATTCGCGGGCCGCGCTTGGTCGAGCTTCGAGCGCACCTCGGCCGAAAGCCCCGGAATGGCGCCATAGTCGAGCTCGACCGGCAGGCGAAGCGATTCGTCGCGGCGGTAAGAACGGACGTCGGCGTCCTGGCGCGAGATGTAACCCGCGTAACGCTCCTCGATCTCCACCTGGCGGGCGATCGCGGGCGACAGGGCGGCGAGTTCCGGCCATACCCGGACGAGGAGGCGAAGCTCGACGTCCGGATAGGCGAGCAACTCAAGCGCGCTTCTCGGGATGCCATCGAGGGTAACGCAGAACCCAAGCTCGCGAAGCCGAGACGGCGAGGCCCGCAAGCCCGCGAGTCGGGCGCGCGCGTTGGCGAGGCTTTCCTTTTTTTTCACCACCGCGGCTGCGCGGACCGTGCCGACGCATCCCGCCCGCGCGCCTTTTTCGGTCAACCGTTGGTCGGCGTTGTCGGCGCGAAGCAAAAGCCGGTATTCGGCACGCGAGGTGAACATGCGATAGGGCTCGTCGGTGCCCCGCGTCACCAGGTCGTCGATCATGACGCCGATGAAGGCGTCCGCGCGATCGAGCACGAAGGCGTCGGCGCCGTGGCCGCCGGCGGCCTTGCGGGCCGCGTTGACGCCGGCCATCAGTCCCTGGGCGGCAGCCTCCTCGTATCCGGTGGTCCCGTTGATTTGCCCGGCGAGAAAGAGCCCCGGCACGCGCCTCGCCTCGAGCCCAGAATCCAATTCGCGCGGGTCCACGTGGTCGTATTCGATGGCGTAGCCCGGACGCAGCATCTCGGCATCCTCGAGGCCGGGAATCGTTTTCAGAAACGCGCGCTGCACGTCTTCGGGCAGCGACGTGGAAATTCCGTTCGGATAGACGGTGTGATCGTCGAGGCCCTCGGGCTCCAGGAAAACCTGGTGGCGCTCGCGCTCGGCAAAGCGGACCACTTTGTCCTCGATCGACGGACAGTACCGCGGCCCGGTGCTTCGAATGCGACCGGTATACATGGGCGAGCGCCGCAGGTTGTCGCGGATTAGGCGATGCGTCTTCGGCGTGGTGGCGGTGATATGGCACGCCACCTGGGGCGTCTCGATCCCCGTGGTGAGGTACGAGAACGGAACCGGCGGCTCGTCGCCCTCTTGCACTTCGAGCCCTTGCCAGCGGACGCTTCGCCCATCGATCCTGGGCGGGGTGCCGGTCTTGAGCCGCCCCAGGGAAAATCCGAACCGCTCGAGGGTTCGCGAGAGCCCCGTCGAGGGCGCCTCGCCGACGCGGCCGGCGGGCGTGCGGCGCTCGCCCACGTGGATCAGGCCGCGCAGGAAGGTTCCGGTGGTGAGGACCACCGCCCCGCACGGCAAGAAGGCGCCGTCGCCGGTACGCACGCCGCGAACGCGGCCGCGGGAGTCGGTCTCGATGTCCTCGACGGTGGCTTCGTGGACGACGAGACCGGGCTGGCCGAGGACCAACTCCCGCATGGCTCGCTTGTAAAGCCCGCGGTCGGCCTGGGCGCGGGGACCATGGACGGCGGGACCCTTGCTGCGGTTGAGGATTCGGAACTGGATGCCAGCGCGGTCGATGGCCCGTCCCATCAGCCCGTCGAGGGCGTCGATCTCGCGCACAAGCTGTCCCTTCGCCAGCCCGCCGATGGCGGGATTGCACGACATCTCACCGATGGTCTCGCTGCGCTGCGTGATCAGGACGGTGCGGGCGCCCATGCGCGCGGCGGCGCTCGCGGCCTCGCATCCGGCGTGGCCGCCGCCGATAACGATGACGTCCGCAATTGTCATGGCCGGCCCTCTATAGAAATCGCCGCCCCCGGAGTCAAACACGGCGCGCGTCTCGCGCCGACCGCGGACCGGATAAGTAAACAAAAGGTTAACGCCGCTCGCGCCGCGGGGTGGCGTTTCACGTGAAACAACCCAAGCGATACCGCTTTGTTCTCGATTTCGCGCCGCGTTCCCATGGTCACCGCGTCATTTACCGATACAGAACTCGGCGAAGATGATGTCGAGGACGTCCTCCACGTCGACCCGCCCGGTGATCCGCCCGAGCGCCCGTGCGCCCAGGCGCAAATCCTCGGCGGCGAGTTCCGGCGACGGCACCCCGAGCGCGCGATCGAGGGAATCGCGGCAGTCCTGAAGCGCGCTCCGGTGCCGCGCCCGGCTCAAGGCAACCGGCTCCGAGCCCGTGCAGCGGCGCGCGACCGCGCGTGTCACCGCTTCGACAAGGCCATCGATCCCCGCCCCGGTCAGCGCCGAGATGGGAAGCGCCGCGTTCCCGTTCACCGCCAAAGGCGGCGCCGGCGCGCCAAGGTCGGACTTGTTGATCGCGACGATGGTATCGGTGTCCACCAGCGCCGACGTATGACGATCCACCTTGGGCCATTGACACCCGTCGAACACCGCGAGCTTCAGGTCCGCCTCTTCGGCCCGCTTGCGCGCGCGCCGGATCCCTTCGCGCTGGATGTCGGCATGGCCGCCATCGCCGCCAGAAGCGTCGTCGTGAATGCCGGCCGTATCCGCTACCACCACCGGGTAGCCGCCCAAATCCAGGTGGACCTCGATCACGTCTCGCGTGGTGCCGGCGAGCTCCGAGACGATCGCCGCGTCGCGCCGGGCAAGAAGGTTGACGAGGCTCGACTTGCCCACGTTCGGCGCCCCGATGACGGCGATGGTTACGCCGTCGCGAAGACGCTCGCCGTGCCGGTCGTCGTTCAAGTGCGCGGCCACCTCGCGAGCGAGCGCCGCCGTATTGCTTCGCGCCTCGCCCTCGAGGCCCGCGGGAAGGTCCTCGTCGGAAAAGTCGATGGTCGCCTCCATGTGGGCCAGCGCTTCGAGCAGGCGGCAGCGCCAATCCTCGACCACGCGACCCAGCGCGCCTTCCAGTTGGCGCAGCGCCTGGCGCCGCTGCGCCGCCGTCTCGGCGGCCACCAGATCGGCAAGGCCCTCGGCTTCGGTCAGATCGAGCTTGCCGTTTTCGAAGGCGCGCCGGGTGAACTCGCCCGCCTCGGCCACGCGCAGACCCGGGACCTTCGATAGCGCATCGACCAGCCCGGCCACCACGGCGCGCCCGCCGTGGACGTGGAATTCCACGACGTCCTCGCCGGTGAAGCTCCGCGGCCCCGGAAACCAAGCGACGAGTCCGCGATCCAGGATCTCGTCCGTTTCCGGATCCGTGAGCGTCGCGAGCGAAAGCCGCTGGGGCCGAGCCGCGTCCCGTCCGCTGATCCGCCGCAGTGTATCCCGTGCGCCGGGGCCGGAGACGCGGACCATCGCGCTCGCGCTTGGCGCGGGCGCGCTCGCCAGGGCGAAGATGGTGTCCGATCGCATTTCAAATTCGGGCGCCAGCCCGACCTCTACAACACGCACCTACAACATATTGTGCAATAAAGAATTGGATACCCAATATGAGGTATCCCATTTGGCCGGCGCGCCGCCGTCAATCAAGCCGCCGGCCGCGCGCGGCCTTCAGTCCTTCTTGCCCGCCATGGCCGCGAGGAACGCCTTTTGAAGCTGTTCCAGACCCAAGCCGCCGGCCGGCATCCATTTGGCGAGCAGGGTCTCGGGGTCCATGCCTTTCATCGCCGCCTCGAGGCCGCTTTCGATCCCGCTCATGACGGCCTCGTTGGCGCGACGGACGTCGGGAAGACCCATGAACTGCCGGGCCTCCTCGGCCGTGCAGTCGATTTCGATTTGAACTTTCACCCCAAAACCCCTTGCCAATCCGGACCGATCGCCTGGGCCGCACGCGGCCGCCGCGCCCGCCGCCCTGTTTCCGCGGGCGAAGTTAAGCTACCATGGCCGGGCGCGCAATCGCTCCTCGCCCACCCCGCAACACCGCCCGTCGGGCCCGCAAGATGACCGCGAACGTCCTCGAGAACGAGACCAGCCCCTAGCTCCTCCAGCACAAGGACAACCCGGTCCACTGGCAGGCCTGGGGCGCCGAGACCCTCGCGCTCGCGGGGCGCGAGAACAAGCCGATCCTGCTTTCGGTCGGTTACGCCGCCTGCCACTGGTGCCACGTCATGGCCCACGAGAGCTTCGAAGACAGCGCGATCGCGGCGCTCATGAACGAGCTGTTCGTCAACGTGAAGGTCGACCGCGAGGAGCGCCCCGACCTCGACGTCATTTACCAGACCGCGCTCGCGCTGTTGGGCCAGCAAGGAGGTTGGCCGTTGACCATGTTCCTGACGCCGGCGGGCGAACCGTTCTGGGGCGGCACTTACTTTCCGGCGACGGCCCGCTTCGGACGACCGGCGTTCCCGGACCTGCTCAGGCGCATCTCCGAGGCCTACCATACCGAAAGCGATTCGGTGCGCCGAAACGCAGAAGCCCTTCGCGAGGCCCTGGTTCGCGTGACCCGCCCCCGGGCCGGCGACGGATTTTCGGCGGAGACCCTCGATCAAGCGGCCGGAATTGCGGTTCGCCTGGTCGACTCCGTCTGCGGCGGCACGCAAGGCGCGCCCAAGTTTCCCCAACCCCTGTTCTTCGGACTTTTGTGGCGCGCGTACTTACGGACCGGCACGCCCGCGTACGGCGCGGCGGTGCGCGTGACCCTCGATCACATGTGCCAAGGCGGAATTTACGATCACCTGGGCGGCGGGTTCGCGCGCTACTCCACCGACGGTGTGTGGCTCGCGCCGCATTTCGAAAAAATGCTTTACGACAACGCGCTCCTCATCGACCTCCTCACCGAGGTCTGGCGCGAATCTCGCAACCCGCTGTACGCCGTCCGCGTGCGCGAGACCGTGGAATGGACCCTTGCGGAGATGACGGTGGAGACCGAAGGCGGCACGCGCGCCTTCGCCAGCGCCTTCGATGCCGACAGCGAGGGCGAGGAGGGCAAGTACTATGTCTGGAGCGCGGACGAGATCGATTCGGTCCTCGGCCCCGACAGCGCCGCCTTCAAAGAGGCCTACGACGCAACGCCCCAGGGAAACTGGGAAGGCCGCGTTATCCTTAACCGAACGGCGCGCCCGGAGTTGGGCGATGCGGACCACGAGGCATTCCTCGCCGGTTGCCGCCGGCGCTTGCTCGAGATCCGGCGGCGCCGCATCCCGCCGCTTCGCGACGACAAGGTTCTCGCCGATTGGAACGGACTCATGATCCGCGCGCTCGCCAATGCCGGGGCCACATTCGCCGAGCCGAGCTGGCTCGGGGCCGCCGAATCGGCATTCGCCTTCGTCCACGAGCGCATGAGCGAAGGCGGGCGCTTGGGCCATTCCTGGCGCGCCGGCCGGCTGCGCCATGCGGCCGTGATCGATGACTACGCCAATATGGGCGCCGCCGCGCTCGCGCTCTTCGAAGCGACCGGGACGCAGTCCTACGTGGACCAGGCGGCCGCCTGGGTCGAGCGCGCGAACACCCATTACTGGGATGACGAGGACGGCGGGTATTTCCTTTCCGCCGACGACACCGTCGACGTCATCGCCCGCACCAAAACCGCGCTCGACAACGCCGTGCCTTCTGGAAACGGAACCATGGCCGAGGTGCTGGCGCGACTCTTCTTTCTCACCGGCGACGACGCCTATCGCGCGCGCGCCGAGGGGGTGTTTCGCGCCTTCTCGGCCGAGGGTCCCGAGCGCCTGGTGCACGCGCCAACCTGTTTGGGCGCGTTCGAGCTGTTGCAAGGCGCGGTTCAGATCGTGGTCGTCGGCGACGCCGAGGACCCGGGAACACGCGCGCTCACGGAAGCCGCTCTCGATGTCGCGCTCGCGGGGCGCATCCTCGTCCGCCTCGCGCCCGGAGCGGATCTGCCGCCCGCGCACCCGGCGTCGGGCAAGAATCAGCTTGGCGGGCGGGCGACCGCGTACGTCTGCACGGGCACGCGATGCGGGCTTCCCGTGATCGATCCCGAGGCGTTGCGGGCCGAGCTGTCGGCCAGGGCCGCCAGCGGCGTGGGCGCATGAGATATGCCGCGATCCTGACCCTGCTCGGACCGCTGACCGTGTTCGAAGACGAAGGCGCCTTGGTGGCGATCGAGTTTGGCCGCGCCGACGGCGGCGCTTCAAGCCCGCTCATCGATGCCGCGGCCCGCCAGCTCGACGCCTATTTCGACGCGCGACTCGAAGTGTTCTCTCTGCCGCTCGCGCCCCGCGGAACGCCCTTTCAGCAGAAGCTCTGGAAACGGCTTTCGTCCATTCCCTTCGGCACGGTCCGGAGCTACGGCGAGCTCGCTGGCCTGCTCGGGGTCTCGGCGCGCGCGGTCGGTGGGGCGTGCGGCGCCAACCCGATCCCGGTCGTCATTCCCTGCCACCGGGTCGTCGCCGCCGGCGGGCGCCTCGGCGGCTATTCGGGTGGCGACGGACCGGCGACCAAGCGCGCCCTGTTGGCCCTCGAAGGGGCCTCGCTTGATGCCGGCGGCGCGGACTGACGGCGGCAGCGAAAACCTCGATTATCATTACGAGCCGGCGCGGCCCGATCGGCCGTCCAGCATCGGGAGGACACCATGGCCAAGGCAATCCGCATTCACGAGCACGGCGGGCCCGAGGTTCTGCGCTTCGAAGACGTGGATGTTGGCCCGCCGGGTCCGGGCCAGATCCGCGTGCGCCAGACGGCGATCGGGCTGAACTACATCGACGTCTATTTCCGCACCGGTCTTTATCCGGTCGCCGAGATGCCGGCGCCCATGGGCCTTGAGGGTGCCGGCGTGGTCGAGGAGGTCGGGCCGGATGTCGCCGGGCTTGAGGCCGGACGGCGCGTCGCCTACGCGTCGCGGCCAATGGGCGCCTATGCGGACGAGCGCCTGATCCCCGCCGAGTGCGTCATCCCCCTTCCCGATGCGATCGACGACAGGACCGCCGCGGCCATGATGCTCAAGGGAATGACCGCCCACTACCTTTTGCACGGCTGCTACGCGGTCGCCCCGGGAGACTCGATCCTCGTTCACGCCGCCGCGGGCGGCGTCGGCTTGATTCTCGGCCAGTGGGGGAAGCACCTGGGTGCTACGGTGATCGGCACCGTCGGCTCGGACGAAAAGGCCGACCTCGCCCGCGCCCACGGCTGCGACCACGCGATCGTTTACACGCGCGAGGACTTTGCTGCGCGGGTGCGCGAGATCACCGACGGCACCGGCGTCGCCGTCGTCTACGATTCCGTCGGCAAGGCGACCTTCGAAGGCTCGCTCGACTGCCTTAGCCCGCGCGGCATGATGGTGAGCTTCGGCAACGCGTCGGGCAAGACGGGTCCGATGGACCCGCTCGCGCTCAGCGCCCGGGGCTCGCTGTTTCTGACCCGGCCCACCCTCGTCGATTACACCGCGACCCGCGACGAGCTCATGGAGCGGGCGGCTGATCTCTTCGCCGTGGTCGAGGCGGGGGACGTCAAGATCACCGTGAACCAGACCTATCCGCTGCGCGACGCCGCGCGCGCCCATGCGGATCTCGAGGCGCGCGCCACCACGGGCTCGACGGTCCTCATTCCCTGATCGATCTCTGATCGACCGGCCCGTCGAGCCGCCTAAAGGGCCGATTTGGCCGCATTCACACCGGGAAACAGTACATCGAGTCGAAAGCAAGGGGCTTCTTCACGACCGACTCCCCATGGGCGGACCCGGGCCGGGGCGCCGGAACGCGCGATCGTGATCAGGTGTTCATGGCGTCGAAGAAGTCGGCGTTGTTCTTCGCGTTACGCAGCTTTTCCAACAAGAACTCCATGGAGTCGACCACGCCCATGGGCATGAGGATGCGGCGCAGCACCCACATCTTCGAGAGGGTGCCCTTGTCGACGAGGAGCTCTTCCTTACGCGTGCCCGACTTCGTGATGTCGATGGTGGGGAAGGTCCGCTTGTCGGTCAGCTTGCGGTCGAGAATGATCTCGGAGTTGCCGGTCCCCTTGAACTCCTCGAAAATCACCTCGTCCATACGGCTACCGGTATCGATCAAGGCGGTGGCGATGATGGTGAGCGATCCGCCCTCCTCAATGT
>JAKZXM010000170.1:0-3102 GCA_047514975.1 Rhodospirillales bacterium | reverse complement strand
CCTTGGCGCCGTGGAGCGTCATCAGGTTGACCTTGTCGTCGTCGGCCGCCTCGTCGTTCTCCATGACCAGGCTCACGTGTTCGAGAAAGCCCTGGAGGTTCTCGAACTCCTCAAGCGCGGTCAACAGCTCTTTCAGGTTATCGAGCCGGCCCGGCGCTTCGACCGAGGAGTCGGTCTGCCACATGGCCGTGTAACCCGATTCGTCGAGCACCTGGGCCGCGAGCTCGGGGTGCGCGAGCGTGTCCAGAAGCGAACGCCAGCGCTGAAAGTCGCCAAGAAGGCGTGCAAGGGCGTGGCGCGCGCGCGGCCTGATCTCGTCGGTCTCGAGAAGCCGCCCGGCCGCCTGCACCAGCGGGGCGCCCGCGTCGCGCGCGAACCGGTGGACGAGCTGCATGGTGGCGGCGCCAAGCCCGCGCTTCGGCACGTTGACGATCCGTTCGAACCCGAGGTCGTCGTCGGGCTGGACGACGACGCGAAAATACGCGATGGCGTCGCGGATCTCCCTGCGCTCGTAAAAACGGGCGCCGCCGATCACCCGGTAGGGGACGGCGAGCGTGATCAGCCTTTCTTCGAACTCGCGGGTCTGGAAGCCGGCGCGCACCAGGATCGCGATCTCGTTCAGGGCATGACTCTTGGCGTGCAGGGCCTCGATCTCGTCGCAGACCTGGCGCGCCTCCTCCTCGCCGTCCCACGCGCCGCGGACGCGCACCTTCTCGCCTTCGGGACGCTCGGTCCACAGGGTCTTTCCCAGGCGACCCTCGTTGCACGCGATCAGACCCGAGGCCGCGGCCAGGATCTGGGGGGTCGAGCGGTAGTTACGCTCGAGCCGGACGATTCGGGCGCCCGGGAAATCCTTCTCGAAGCGAAGGATGTTTGCGACCTCGGCGCCACGCCAGGAATAGATCGACTGGTCGTCGTCGCCGACGCAACAGATGTTGTGCTGGCGCTGGGCCAAGAGCCGCAGCCAAAGGTACTGGGCGACGTTGGTGTCCTGGTACTCGTCCACCAGGATGTAGCGGAACTGGTCTTGATACTTGGCAAGCACGCCGGCGTCGGTCTGGAACAGCACCAAGCAGTGCAGCATCAGATCGCCGAAATCGACCGCGTTCAGCGTCTTCAGCCGGTCTTGGTAGAGCGCGTAGAGCGCTTGCGCCTTTCCGCCGGCGAAATCCTGGCCCTCGGCCTCGGATATCCGATCGGGGGCGAGGCCGCGGTCCTTCCAGCGCTGGATCACGGCCAGCAGGACCCGAGCCGGCCAGCGCTTTTCATCGATGTTCTCGGCCTCGAGAAGCTGGCGAAGAAGCCGGAGCTGATCGTCCGTATCAAGGATGGTGAAGTTCGGCCGCAACCCGACGATTTCCGCGTGCGCGCGCAAGATTCGCGCGCTCAGCGCATGAAAGGTGCCGATCCACCATCCTTCGACCGGGGCGCCGAGAAGGGCCGCGACCCGTTCGCGCATCTCGCGCGCCGCCTTGTTGGTGAAGGTGACCGCGAGCAACTGCCAGGGCCGGGCCCGTCCCTGGAGCAAGACGTGCGCGAGGCGGACCGTCAGGACCCGGGTCTTCCCGGTTCCGGCGCCGGCGAGCACGAGAACCGGACCGTCGATGGCGGTCACGGCCTCGCGTTGGGCGTCGTTGAGCGCGTCAAGATACGAGACGGTCTCGGTTCCGGCGTTTATCCGCGCGCTGTCCGCGATGGTCGGTGGTTCTGCGGAACTGGGAGGCTCGATCATGAATCGCTTATAGCACGGACCAGCGCGTGCGCTGAGTGCCGGTGCGCCGAATTTTGAGCACCGTCCGCCGGCGCCCCGCCTCGGCGCGCCGGGCCGCGCCCCGTCCCTCAGTCGCCGCCGGAACCGGGTGTCCGTTTCGGCCGGCCGTCCAAGAGCGCGCGCAGCTCGCTCTGGGCGGACGTGTCGATCCCGTGGCGCTCGAAAAGCTGACCCAACGGGTCGATCGTCCGGCTCGGATGGGACGCGCTTTGCGCGGCGTTTTCCATGGCGCCCATCGGTCCCGCCCGCGCCGGGTCTTGGCTGAGTATCGGCGCCACGCGGACACCGATGCCCCGGCCGTCTTCGGCGACGATCCCCACGCCCGCGCCTTCAAGGGCGCGCTCGATCGCCGCCAGGTTGTTGCGGAACGGCGTTCGTGCGCCGCGCTCGAAGTCGGCGACGGTCTGCTTGGCGACGTTCGCCGTTTCTGCGAGCTGCGCCTGGTTCCATCCCGCAAGCGCGCGCGCGGCCTTGCAAAGTCTGGGATTGAGCTTGGACTGCATTCCACCAACCTCATATTTTGTATTGCTTTTTGGTTAACGTTGATATATATATATGACGTTGATGGATTGGTCAAGGAGGATTTGGGGCCCGAGAATGGAGGCGACGCCCCCTTCCGCAACCGGAGTTGAGACCATGAAACGCGTTGCGACGATCCTGTTGGCAGGCTTGGGTGCGCTTACCGTGATGGCTTCCGCGGCCGACGCCCAGACGGCGCCGTCGGAGTTCCAGTGCAGCGCGCGCCCGTTCCTGGTCGACAAGCTGCGGGAACGCTACGCCGAGGTTCCCGTGGCCATGGGCTTGCAGTCGAACGGCACCGTGCTCGAGGTCTTCGCGTCCGGGCGGGCGAACACCTGGAGCGTCGTGATCACGGCGCCGAACGGCGTGAGCTGCCTGGTTTCCGAGGGCCAGAGTTGGGAGACGCTGCCCCAACTCGTGGACGGCCCGGTGTCGTGACGCGCCGACGCGTTCAGCCGATGCAGCCCAGACCACGTTCCGCGATCGTCGGCGCCTCAAACCCCCACCACTCGCGCGCGACGGTCGCATAGAGGCTTCGAAAATGGACCCGGTGGACGAGGTTTCCGTCGGCGAGCCCGTCCAGCGGCGGTTGATCTCCATAGAAGCCGCCGCGGATTCGGCCCCCCATCATCAGGTGCGGCGCGGCGGTGCCATGGTCGGTGCCGGCGCTTCCGTTCTCGCCTGCCCGCCGGCCGAACTCGGAATAGGTCATCACGAGGACCCGATCCCATAGGCCCGCCGTCTCCATGGACTGGGCGAACGCGGCGAGCCCCGAGGCGAGCTGCTCGAGCAGCACTTGATGGTTCCGGGCT
>JAKZXM010000169.1:0-4479 GCA_047514975.1 Rhodospirillales bacterium | reverse complement strand
GCCGAACGTTCGGCGCCGGCGCCGGCCAGGATGAAGCGAAGGTTCTTCTCGTCGCGCAAGCGATCCGCCGTGTCGAGCACGTTGCGAAGGCCATGCGCCATGCCGTGGGTGCCGATGTATCCGACGACGAACCGGCCTTTCAGGTCCCAGAGCTCCGACAGGGTCTCGTCCCTGGGCCGGGGCGCGTAACGGAACAGATCGACGCCGTTGACGACGACCGCGATCTTGTCGGGCGAGGTTCCGCGCGCGGTTAGGTTCTCCTTGAAGGCCTGTGTCAGCGCGACAACGCACGCCGACTGGCGGTAGAGGAAGAGCTCGAACCGCTCAAGCCATTTCAGCGCCACGCTGTGGTGGATGGCGCCGACGGCGACGATCGACGCGGGCCACAGATCGCCGAGCTCGAAGATGAACGGAACCCCGCGCGCGGCGCCGACCATCCAGCCGGCGACGGCGGTGAAGAACTGCGGCGAGGTGGCGACCACCACGTCCGGCCGCTTCTCGAAGAGCGCGGCGCTCGCTCCGGTGAACAGGAAGCTCAGGAAATCGACGGTGCGCAGCACCACGCCTTCGTTCCTGGTGATGAATGTCTTGACCCGGACGACGCGCATCCCGGCCATGTCCTCGACCTGGCGCCAGCGATTCTCGTAGCCCGCGAAGAGCTTGCCGCGCGGAAAGTTGGGGGCGCAGGTGATCACTGTCACCTGGTGGCCCCATCGGATCCAATAGGAGGCGCGCTCGAAAACCCGGGTCGCGGCGGCGTTGGTTTCCGGCGGAAAGTTCTCGCTCAGGAAAAGGATGTTCATCGATTCGCGTGCAATGGCGCGCTCGAGCCGCGTCCGGCGGCCAGGTAAAGAGCCAGAATACCGACGACGACGGCCGCGCCCAGAAGCGCCGGAACGGCCCATCCGATCGTGCCGAGGCACGCGAGGCCGATCAACAGGACGTTGGCGAGGAGGACCGCGCTTGCGACGGCCGCGTGCGTGCGTCCGCGCCGGACCGCGCGCTGATAGAAATGTTCGCGATGCGCCCGCCACACGGGCGCCCGCCTGAGCGCGCGGCGACCGAGCGTGATGGTGGCGTCGGCGAAGTAGTAGGACGGCAAGATTGCCGCGGCCACCCAAAGCCCCCGCGCGCTCAGATCGAGAAGGAGCCATCCCAAGAGGAACCCGAGCGGCACGCTGCCCGCGTCGCCGAGGAAGACCTTCGCGGGTTCCCAGTTCCACCACAGAAAGCCCAACGCCGCCGCCGCAATCGTCAGGCCGAGCAACGCCGGCGTCTGGCCGGCGCCGGCGAGTAAGGCGGCGCAGGTCACGCCGAAGCCGACGGACGCGGTCTCGACGCCCGCGATCCCGTCGATCCCGTCCATGAAGTTGAACAGGTTGATGAACCACACCCACAACACGGCGGCGGCGAGAAGATCGAGGGACGGGGACAGGAGCCCGGCGAAGTAGGAACCGCGCTCCGCCGTCGCGGCAAGGACCACGGCGACGGCGGCGAATTGGCCCAGCAGCCGCCAGCCGACCGAAAGCCCCTTGAGATCGTCGACGAACGAAAGTGCCGCGAGCCCGATCGCACCCGCGCAGACCGTGAGGATCGCGGTCCGCTCGAACGAAGGGGCGCCCGTTCCCAGGGCGCCCCATGCGACGACGACGACGGCGATAACCGCGAGGCCGGCGCCGCGCGGCATCGGCGTCACGTGGCTGCTACGTTCGTTCGGGTGGTCGAGGATGGCGCGCCGCCCAAGCGCCCACAGCGCCAAGCGCGTGCCGGCGAACGAGGCGACAAGGACGGCGAAGACGGTGACGGCGGCACCGGGCCAACTCATGGCCGCAGTTTACACCGGTCCGCACGCTTCGGGACACTAGACCGGTTCGCAGTCGGTCGGAATCGCGTAGGCGCGACCCAGCGACCGCGTGAATCTGGTCTACACCATAGAGATCGAGCGGATTCACGAGTTTGATTGAAACCGCATCGCGGTTCCAATCAAACGCGATCCGCTCTGGGGCGGCCCGGGACGCGCGTTCGCCGATCACGCGCCGCCACTTTCGACGAACGCCCACTCGAGGATCGTATCGCTCGTCTCCAGCGGTTTCTCGACCACGATCTGGCGCGACGCGTGCATCTCGCCGAAGCGCGGCGCGTAGACGCTTTCTTCGACGCGAATGCTCTCGCCGGGCGCCGCGAACGACCAATGTCCCCGGCCGGGAAGGGAAAGCCTGAGCTCGTCGTCTCGATCTCCGGGCGCGACGGCGACATCCGGGTGAAGGTGGAACCGCGCGGCCGCGAGACGGCGGGCGGTGTCTCGACGCGATCGTTCGATCCGGTCAACGCCCTCGAGCCGCCGGCCGTCGTCGGCGAGGACGAGGCGGCGGTGGTGGACGAGGCCGTACCGGCCGTAGCCGTCGTGGCTGCCGCTCGCGACGGCGCCCGCACCATCGTCGGTGCGTTCGCAGACGACCTTGCGGGGCCGGCGGCCGAGGCGAAACGTGCCGTAGACCTCGGCGCTGTCCTCGCCGTCGATGCCGACGGTGCTGTGGGCGGCCGTGCCCCGGAGACGGTTTCGCCAGGATCGGTCCTGATAGGCGAAGGTGCCGCAGTTGACGACGATTCTTCGCGACCCCGACGAGAACTCGAAGGCCAGGGTGTCCGCGTGGGCGTGGGCCGGAAGGTCGTCGGGGCAACACCGGCCGGCGTCCATGATGACGATGGCCTCGGCACGCTGCATCCGGGCGTACCCGGTCTGGCCGAGGATCGGGGGCGGGTCCGAAAGTCCGCCGAGGCGGCGCTCGATCGCTTCCAGAAGCGCCTCGTCGCCGACGTCCCCGTCGTTGAACAGCGCCAAGCCGCCGTCGCCCAGACGAAATACGGCGAGCGCCGCCGCCATCCGCGAGATGGTCTCGTCCAGCCACGCCTGCGCCGGATCCGCGTCCGCGAGCAGCGCCCGGACGTCGACCAAGTCGCACAACACTTGCAGGTGGTAGGAAGGCGAACGCTCGTAGTGGCCCCCATCAGCCAGAACCTGGACCTCGAGAGCGTCTCGAAGGGCCTCCGTCGCCCATCGGGCGTGCCGTTCGTGACCGGCGAGGCAGTGACCGGCCGCGACCAAGGCCTTCAAGTTCTTGATCAGGTGATTGCCGCCCACGTCCCACTCAACCACCCGGGCGAGGTGGCGGGCCTGGCGGTCCAGGGACGCGAAGAACTGCCGGCGAAAGCAATCGTCCGCGCCGGCGAGGACGAATGGCGCGTGGCGCATCCAGGCGTAAAGGCGCACGGACAGGGGATAGGGATGCCATGCGGGTAGGCGCGGCCGGGGATGATTCGCGATCCAGTCCTCGATCAGCGCGCGCGCCCAAGCGCCGGCGCGATCGCCGTCAACCGCCGCAAGATCGCCGAGCCACTCGAAATAGTGAAGGTTGAACCGCCACAAGAGCGACCGGTCGCGGGCCTGCCAGTCCGGCGGTGCGGGGAAGGGGCGCTCCTGGCCCACGAGGCGGATTCGCCGGTCGAGGATGCGTCGTCCGTTCTCGCCATCGCCGGGCCAAAGCGCGGGCGGGAGATGTCGCGGCTCGGCCACGGACCCAGGGGCGAGCACGTAGCGGTTATAGAAGGCGGAGGCGAACCAGGGCCGAAGCGCGCGCGTCCAAAGGCGCCGGACAATCTGTTCGGGACGCAAGTATGCGAGGGTGCGCAAGGCCCTTAGCGGACTCACGCCGTCGCCCGCCACCGTTCGAGCACCACCAGCGCCCAGACCTTGAGCGCCACGTCGCGCCGTCCCCGTTCGTGCTCGTCGATGATGCGCGCGACCGCCGGCCACTCCAGACCCGCCGCGGCCATGGTTTCGGGCGTGATCCGTTCACGAACGAGCGGCGCCAGCTCGTTCTTGAGCCAAAGCCCCAAGGGCGGGTTGAAACCGCGCTTGGCCCGGGTGACGAGGCGGTCCGGCAGGAGGTGCCGCGCCGCGCGGCGCAGAAGCCCCTTCATTCCGCCGGCGATACGAACCTCGGGCGCCAGCCGCCCGACCGTCTCGACCAGGCGGTGATCGAGAAGCGGCAGGCGCAGCTCCAGCCCGTGGCGCATGCTCATGGCGTCGCCGTACGCGAGCAGGTTGCCGGGCAGGAACGACAAGAGGTCCGTCTGCTGCATGGCGTCCAGTGGATGCGGGGACGGCGCCGCCCGGTAAAGGGTGGAAACGGGCCGCGGCGGCGGCTCTGCGAGGCCGAGAAGGCGCTGGCGTTCGTCGGGCGAGAAGTACTCGACCCAGGACGCGTACATCTGATCATCGGCAAGCTCGGCGCCGTCGACGAACTCGCGGATGCGCCTGGGCCAATGATGACCGGCGGAACTTTCCGCGAGAATCGGGGCGATGTATTCGGCCGCCGTTCGTCGAAGCCAGCCGGGAAGGCGCCGGTAGTTTCCGGCGATCAGGCCGCCCCGGTAGCGGGGATAGCCGGCGAAGACCTCGTCGCCGCCGTCGCCGGC
>JAKZXM010000168.1:0-3980 GCA_047514975.1 Rhodospirillales bacterium | reverse complement strand
TTCCTGATCCCGCTGACCTGGCAGTGCACCGAGACCGAGCCCACGCGATCGATCATTCGGGCGCTGGAATCCCTCGAACACGGCGACGTGGGCACACTCAGCTACGCCGCCGGTTTCCCGCTCGCCGACATCTACCACTCGGGCCCCACGGTTTTCGGCTACGGCCGCACCCAATCCGCCGCCGACACCGCCATCGGCGCGCTCTATGAGGAGGTGATGGGGCGCGAAAGCGAATTCGTGGACCCGTTCCATACGCCCGACGACGCGGTCCGCCACGCCATGGCCGTCGCGTCCCGGACCGGCAAGCCCGTCGTTCTCGCCGATACCCAGGACAATCCCGGCGCCGGCGGGCCTTCCGATACCGTCGGCCTGCTCGCGGCCCTGGTCGCTGCCTCCGCCGAGGACGCGGTCGTCGCCATCGTTCACGATCCCGAAGCCGCCGGACGCGCGCACGACGCCGGCGTCGGCGCCGAGCTCGACCTCGGCGTCGGCGGCAAGTCCGACTACCCGGGCAACGATCCGTTCGTCGGGCGTTTCCGGGTGGAAAACCTGACCGACGGCGCGTTCACCGGCACCGGACCCATGTACGAGGGGATTCGCATGCGCCTGGGTCCGACCGCGCTGTTGCGCATCGGCGGCGTCGTCGTCGTCGTGGCGAGCAACCGCGCCCAGGCCGCCGACCGTTCCATCCTGCGCCACATCGGGATCGAGCCCGAGGCGCAGAAGATCCTGGCGCTCAAGAGCTCGGTCCACTTCCGCGCCGATTACGAGCCCATCGCCAGCGAGGTGATGGTGGTCGTGGCGCCGGGGCCCAATACCGCCGACACCCGCGACATCCCATATGAGCGCGTGCGTCCCGATATTCGCATCGCGCCCACCGGTCCGCCGGTCGGCGCGTCGGGCCGCTAGACCAAATCGGGGTCGCTCGGAATCGCGCGTGGCGATCCAGCGGGCGCGTGAATCTGGTCAACACCATCGAAGTCGAGCGGATCGGCGCGTTTGATCGGAATCGCGATGCGGTTCCAGTCGAACGCGATCCGCTCTACGTGTCTTTGACAGGGCGTTCGGTCGCCCATAATCTTGGCGACGAAAAGACCAGATCTCGGTCGCTCGGAATCGCGCGTGGCGATCCGGCGGGCGCGTGAATCTGGTCTACACAATCGAGGTCGAGCGGATTCACACGTTTGATTGGAACCGCAATGCGGTTCCAATCAAACGCGATCCGCTCTAAGTTCGAACGCGGGCTCCGTTCCGGAACCGGCGCGCCTCACGAGAAACTCGGCTTGGGGAGACAGGGACAATGGCACGCACTCGCTGCCGAATTGGGATCGACGTCGGCGGCACGTTCACCGACTTCGTGCTCGCGAACCTCACCACCGGCGCGCTGACCCATTACAAGGAGCCGAGCGTGCCGGCGGACCCGTCGATGTCGGTCCGCCGCGGCCTGCCGCCCCTGATCGAGAAGGCGGGCGTCGACGCGCAGGACGTCGAGCTGGTCGTTCACGGAACGACGCTTCTGGTCAACGCGATCATCCAGGGCCGGGGCGCCAAGGTCGGGCTCGTGGTCTCGAAAGGCCACCGCGGAATCCTCGAGATCGGCCGCGCGCGCCTCGCCAACTCGTACAACTTCATGATCCAGAAGGAGAAACCGCTGGTCACCCGCGACCTGATCTACGAGACCCAGGCCCGCGTCCGCGCCGACGGCGAGATCATCGGCCGCCCGGCGGCGGGCGAGATCGAATCCGTCGCCGCGGCCTTCAAGGAGCACGGCGTCGACGCGGTCACCGTGCTTTTGCTCCACTCCTACGTCCACCCCGAGATGGAGCACGAGGTGGCCGAGGAGCTGCGCCGCCACCTTCCCGGGGTTCCGGTCACCGAATCGGCGCGCGTGTGGCCCGAGCGGCGTGAATTCGAACGCTCCCTGGTGGCGATCATGAACGCCTTCGTCCTGCCGCTGATGGACGACTACCTCGGGCTTCTCGTGGACCGGGTCGCCGAGGTGGGCGTGGCCGCGCCCATCTACATCACCGCCAACAACGGCGGGACCTTGAGCATCGAGACCGCCCGCGACCGGCCCATCGAGACGATCCTGTCGGGGCCGGCATCCGGGGTCGTCGCCGCGACCCGGGTCGCGGCCGAAGCCGGGCACGAGCACATCATCACCGTCGACATGGGCGGCACGAGCTGCGACGTCGCCGTCACCAAGGGCAGCGAGCCCGAATACTCCATGTCCACCCACGTCGGCGACTACCCCTTGGTGCTGCCCGTGGTCAACGTCTCGGCGATCGGCGCCGGCGGCGGCTCCGTCATCTGGGTCGACCCGCAAGGGGTTCTCAAGGTGGGCCCGCACAGCGCCGGCGCCGATCCGGGCCCGGTCTGCTACGGGCGCGGCGGGACCGAGCCGACGGTGACCGATTGCTACCTTCTAGTGGGCTACATCCACCCCGACCACTTTCTCGGCGGGCGCATGACTTTGGACCTGGACGCGGCGCGCGCGGCCCTCGAGAGCGTTGCCGACAGTATAGGGATCGAGGGCGAGGACCGGGCGGTGAAGGCCGCCGAGGCGGCGCTGCGGGTGACCACCGCCATCATGTCGACCGAGCTTTACAAGGGGTTGTCGCAGCGCGGCGAGGACCCGCGCGACTTCGCGATCATGGCCTTCGGGGGCGCCGGTCCGACCCAGGCCAACCTGCTCGCCGAGGAAGCGCAGCTCGAGACCGTCGTCATCCCGGCGGCGCCAAGCACGTTCTGCGCCATGGGCGCGATCCTCGCCGACGTGAAGCGCGACTACGTGCGCTCGCGCCACTTGAGGTTCGCCGACGGGAACGCGGCGGTGACCCAGTTGGCCGAGATCTTCCGTTCGCTCGAAGCCGAGGCGTCGGCATGGATCGAGACCGAGGGCGACATCCTCGGCGAGACCGGGTTCCAGGCGACCGCCGACATGCGTTACAAGGGCGAAGCCTTCGACTTGCAGGTGGCGATCCCCGACGACTTGCGCACGCAGCCCGACGCCGACGGAATCTCCGAGCTGTTCCACCGTGAGCACGAGCTTATCTACGGCTTTCGCGATCTCGAAAGCGGTGTCGAGGTGACCACCGAGCGGGTGCGCGTGACCGGCAAGATCCCGCCCATCACTCTCCCCAAGGCGGCCAAGCGCACGAAACCCAAGCCGGTGTCGCGACGGCGCGTCTACCACGACGGCGCCTACCACGACGTTCCGGTCTACGTGCGCGGGGACTTGGGCGAAGGAGCCGCGATCGCCGGCCCCGCCATCGTCGAGCAGGACGACAGCACCACCTGGATCCTGCCGCGATGGTCGGCGCACGTGGACCGGATCGGCAACATGCGGCTCGCAAGCGCGGGCAAATAGCGAGCGGGCCCGTCAACGGGCCTCGCGGGCCACGCCGCGCGCCCTAACTTCGGAACCAGACGTCGGACGGCGTGTGGCCTTCGGGCAGGGGGTCGGTGGGATCGAGCCCGTAGTGCATGATTCCCGTGATCCACGCTTGCCCGGCGATGGTCGAAATCACGGCCGCGCGGTCGCCGACGGTGGTGGTCGCCACGATCTCGGCCGAGAAATGGGTGCCGAAGGGGGATTCGTGCACCAACGTCTCGCGCTCTGCGATCAGGCCCTTGGCGTGGAGGAGCGCGAGACGGGCGGACGTGCCGGTTCCGCACGGCGAGCGGTCGAGGCGCCCGTTGCCGCACATCACCGCATTGCGCGCGCGGACGTGTCCCTGGCGCCGTTCGAGCGGCGCGGCGAACAGAACGTTGGTGACGCCGCGAATGCGCTTATCGGCGGGGTGAACCGCCTCGATCTGCGCGTTGCAAGCATCGCGTATGGCGAGGCCGGCCTGGGCCAAGGCGTGGGCTTCGTCGGCGGGGACGGCGAACCCGGGCTCGCGGGCCGCGACGACGGCGAAGAAGATTCCTCCATAGGCGATGTCGAGGGGCACCGTTCCGAGGCCATCGATCTCGAG
>JAKZXM010000167.1:0-8395 GCA_047514975.1 Rhodospirillales bacterium | reverse complement strand
ACGTCACACCTCGACGGACTGAACGAGCGGCTGGTCCGCGATGCGCTGGACGAGCTGATGTCGTACCGCACGACGCTGGTGATCGCGCATCGCCTGTCTACGGTCGTCGACGCCGACGAGATCGTGGTGCTGGAATCGGGGCGGATCGCCGAGCGCGGAAGCCACTTGCGGCTTCTCGCCCAGGGCGGGCGCTACGCCGAGATGTGGGCCCGTCAGCAGGAGGCCGCGCAGGCCCAGGCGACCCTCGAGCGGGCCAGCGACGAAAGCGCGGAGGCGGCGGAATAAGTCGGCTTCAGTCGCGTCGCGTCAAAATCACGTCGGCGGTCCCCGAAGCGACCCGCTCGCCCCGCTGATCGACGCCCCGAACGTCCAGGGAAACGGCCGCCAGCGCCGCGTCTGTCGCCGCCACGCTGGCCGAGTAGGTAACCGTGTCGCCGTAGATCACCGACCTTTCGATCCGCAGGCGAAACCGCTTCAGGAAACCGCGATCGCCCATCCAGTTGGTGATCAAGGGTGCAGCACTCGCGAACCGCATGACCCCGTTGTCGAACGGGCCGGCGAGGCCGTCGGCCCGCGCAAGGTCGAACTCCAGGTGTTTCTGGGGATACTTGACCGGAACCCCGGTCAGGGGGTTGGCAATGGCGAGGTGCGGGGATTGGTTCAACTCGATCCTTCCGAGCCGGCCCGGCCGCCAGCCAGGACCGGCGGCGGCGTACCAGCACACCAGATCGCCGACCGTGAAGGGGTCGCGGACGATGGGCGGAACGGAATCGCCGACGGCGACGTCTTCGAAGTGGAACGCGCCGCCGCCGGTCCGGGTCTCGGACGCCATCGCCGCATCGAGGGCCGCGATCTCTTCCGAGCCGTAGCGTTGCACGGGCGCATGGGCGGAAGGCTGTTCGCCGGCCGCCCCCATGATGATCAGCGTGCCCGTCGCCCGGCCGACGAGCGCGCCCTGTTGGTTGCGGTAGCCGACCTCGGAGATCACGAAGCCGAGCCGGCGGCCCGTCTTGTTCCGCTTCTCGTGGAAGTCCTTTTGAACCGGTTCCGCGCTGATGCGGTCGCCGAGGCGGACGGGCGCGAACCACTCGATCTCGAGTCCGCCGATGAGCGAAGAAAGGGGCGGCTCCATGCGCGCGCCGTGGAGGATCGGATAGGAGACCGAGGTGAGGAAGCAAGGCGGTGCGACGATGGTACCGTTGGGCGTTTCGGCCGCATAATCGGCGTCAAGCCAGAGCGGGTTGTCGTCGTCGGTTCCGAGCGCGAAGTGGCGGATGGCGTCCGCCGTGGCCTCGGTATTCCACGGTTCCCATTCGGAAACTGGCTTGCCCGTCAATTCCCGGGTGCGGGCGCAGTAAGCGTCGAACAGCGCGTCGGCGGCGTCGGGCCCGGCCATCGGTTTCTCGTACGTACCGCCTTCAGGCGGCCCGGGCCGCCTCGGCCCGTTCGATCCAGCCGCCGCCGAGGACGCGGGTGCCGTCGTAGAAGACGCAGGCTTGGCCGGGCGCTACTCCTGCCTGGGGCTCATCGAATCTCACCTCGGCGCCGCCTCCGCCGG
This sequence comes from Rhodospirillales bacterium, assembly GCA_047514975.1. Classification (GTDB taxonomy): domain Bacteria; phylum Pseudomonadota; class Alphaproteobacteria; order Rhodospirillales; family JASLLV01; genus JASLLV01. The sequence continues at coordinate 6,837 of JAKZXM010000167.1, read as the reverse complement.
CACCGCGGACGTTCGCCGGGACCGCCGCTGCGGCCGAGCGGATCTTGACCGTCACACGGGAACCGGCTCGAAGTGCTTCTTCCTCGCCCAGCCAGTTGACGCCGCGAAGCTTGAGGCCCCGCTCCATGAGTGCTTCGCCGGGGCCGACCACGACGCGCCGGCTCTCGGCCTCGAGCCGGACCACGTAGAGGGGCGCCCCATCGTCACCGCGCCCGCCGAGGCCGAGGCCGCGCCGCTGGCCGACCGTGAAATTGATGATGCCCGCGTGGCGGCCAAGGACCCGGCCCGCGAGATCGACGATCACGCCCTCTTGCCCGGCGCCGGGGCGCACCGCCTCGACCACGCGGGCGTAGCTGCCGCCCGAGACGAAGCAGATGTCCTGGCTGTCGCGCTTGGCGGCGACCGCAAGGCCGAGTTGCGCCGCCAACGCCCGGGTCCGGGCCTTCTCCATGGAACCTAAGGGAAAGCGCAGGAACGCCATCTGCTCGCGGGTCGTGGTGAACAGGAAATAGCTCTGGTCGCGCGCCGCATCGACGCCACGATGAAGCTCGGGTCCGTCCCGCCCGGTAACGATTTGCGCGTAATGGCCGGTGACGAGCGCGTCGGCCCCAAGCTCGCGGGCGGTCTCGAGCAGGTCGCGGAACTTGATCCGCTGGTTGCACCGCACACACGGGATCGGCGTCTCTCCGCGCGCATAGGCGTCGGCGAATTCCTCGATGACGGCCGTGCGGAACCGCTCCTCGTAGTCGAGCACGTAGTGGGGAATGTCGAGCGAATCGGCGACCCGGCGGGCGTCATAGACGTCCCGGCCGGCGCAACAGGTGCCGGGCCGCGCGCTGGCGGCGCCGGCGTCGTAAAGACGGAGCGTCACCCCGATGGTCTCAAAGCCCGCTCGCGCGACCATCGCCGCGGCGGCGGATGAATCGACGCCGCCCGACATGGCGACGACGACCCGGGTTCGCGCCGGGGCCTTGTCCAGTCCGAGGAGGTTCATGGCCCGCGACTATAGTCGCTGGGCGCCGGATTTCACGCGATTTCCGCGGACCCGGACGGTGCGCTTGGGGCTGCCCTCCGGCGCCCGGGGGCGCTGCCATGACGCCATGTGCGGACGATTTTCCCTTGCAGCGAGCTGGGACGAGATACGCCGATACTACGACCTGATCGACGCGCCCATGAACCTCGCGCCCCGGTACAACGTCGCGCCGACGCAATCCGTCCCGGTGGTCCGCCGGACAAGCGCGCGCGAGTGCGATGCGGTCATGATGCGCTGGGGGCTGATTCCGTCGTGGGCCAAGGACACGCGCCTGGGTGCGCGCATGATTAACGCCCGCGCCGAGACTGTGGCCGAAAAACCAGCCTTTCGCGGGGCGTTCCGAAGCCGCCGCTGCCTAGTGCCGGCGGACGGCTTCTACGAGTGGCAGGCGCGCCCTGGTGGCAAGCAGCCCTATCGAATCGCCCGGTCCGGCGGCGGGCTGTTCTCCTTCGCCGGCCTGTGGGAGCGGTGGGAGAAAGCGGCCGACGGCGCGCCGGTCGGGTCGTTCACCATCGTCACCACAACCGCGACCCCGGAGCTGTACCCCATCCACCCGCGGATGCCGGTCATCTTGGATTCCGGGGACCACGCGGTCTGGCTCGACGGCGATGTGGCGGACGCTCACGCCCTCGTGGGCGCCGCGGGTGATGGAACCCTGGTCGCGATCCCCATCGGCACCCGGATCAACGCTGTCCGCAACGACGACGCTGCGTGCATCGAGCCGCTCACGGGGTAAGGGGACGTTTCGGGCTGCATTCCGAAGTCGAGCCGCGGTCGCGACGTTTTCCGAGCCCTGGCCCTGCACCCGGTGTGGTAAGAGGGCGCGGGCCCGCCGTGGCCGCTCGAACCGGGCCGCCGTGGTGATCCGCGCGAGGTACGCCCAATGGATCGTGAGTTCGCCTTGATCGTGAATGGCGAGACCGTGTCGGTGCGCGCGCCCGAAGACGCCCCCCTTCTTGTCGTCCTCAGGAACGACCTCGGGCTCACGGCCGCAAAGTACGGATGCGGGCTTGGCCAGTGCGGCGCGTGTACGGTGATCGTCAACGGAGCGGCCGTCCAGGCCTGCGCGATTCCCATCGCCGAGGCCACCGGCAAGGAGATCACGACGCTCGAGGGCTTGGGCGGCGAGCGCGATCTCCATCCCCTCCAACGCGCATTCCTCGATGTCGACGCCGCTCAGTGCGGTTACTGTACCGCCGGCTTCATCATGCGCGCGAAGGCCTTGCTCGACACCGAGCCCCGCCCGAGCGACGACGCCATCCGCATCGCGCTGGACGGCAACCTCTGCCGCTGCGGCACTTACGGGCGCGTGCTTCGCGCCGTGCGCCTGTGTTGCGACGGCGACGGCCCGAACGGTCGTTTGCGGCGGTCGTGGTCCGTGCGACGGGTCCCGGGCGAGGCCTCTGCGGATGAAGCACCTTCGCCGAGCTTGGCGGCGGCGCCTTCCATCGACGCGTGGATTCGCTTCGAGGCCGATGAGACCGTCACCGTGCGGTCCGGCAAGGTGGAGATCGGCCAGGGCATCCGGACGGCGCTGGCGCAAATCGCGGCCGAAGAACTCGACGTCCGCACCGACCGAGTTCGGGTTCCGCCGCCCGACACCGACGCCTCGCCCGACGAGGGCTATACCGCCGGCAGCGCGTCTGTCGAGGTGAGCGGCGGCGCCGTGCGCCGGGCGGCGGCCGCGGCCCGCCACCGGCTGCTTGGGCGCGCGGCCGCCGATTTCGGAGTGCCGCTCGAGCGCCTGTCGGTGGACGACGGAACCGTCCACGACACCGGCAGCAACCGCCGCACCAGCTATTGGGAGCTCGCGGCCGGGCGTCCCCTCAATACCGATGTCCTCGAGGCGGGAAGGCCGAAGCCGGCTGCATCGTCGACGTTGACGGGCAAGCCGGTGCCCCGGATCGACTTGCCCGCGAAGGTGACGGGGGCGCCGAGCTTCGTTCACGACCTTCGCATCGAGGGGATGCTTTACGGCCGCATCGTCCGGCCGCCGACGCCGGGAGCGACGCTCGCATCAGCGCCCGAAGGCGGCGCGGACGTGAGCGCGGGCATCGTTGCGATCGTGCGCGACGGCAGCTTTCTCGGGGTCGTCGCCGAACGCGAGGATCAGGCCGAAGATGCCGCGGCGCGCCTGCGCGCGCGCGCCGTCTGGAAACCGGGCCCCGATCTTCCCCACCGGGAATCGGTCACGGCACGGATGATGGCCGGCGACGCGCGCGCGTTCAACATCGTCGAAGGCACGCCCGCCGGCGAGGCGAGCGCGGCGCCGGAAGCGCCGGCGACGGCGGCGCGCACGCTCGAGGCCACCTACACCCGCCCCTTCCAGATGCACGCCTCGCTCGGCCCCTCGGCCGCCGTCGCCGTCCGCGAGCACGACCGGCTGACGGTCTGGACGGCGAGCCAGGGCATTTATCCTTTGCGGGCCGAATTGGCCCGGGTGCTCGGAATGGCGGAAGACGAGGTCCGCGTGATCCACGCCGACGGCGCCGGATGCTACGGCCACAATGGCGCCGACGACGCCGCGCTCGACGCGGCCCTGCTCGCGGCCGCGGTCCCGGGGCGCCCGGTCAAGCTACAGTGGACGCGGGCAGACGAGAACGCGTTTGAGCCCTACGCCACGCCCATGGCGGTCCGCATGCGCGCCTCGCTGGACGGCGGCGCGCGGGTCGTGGACTGGAATCACGAGGTATGGACCGGTCCGCACGTCAACCGCCCGCTACGCACCGGAACGCGCGCGCGCCTGATCGCCGCGCGCGAGATCAAGCGCGAGATCCCCATGGCGCCGCCCGAGCCGGCCGCCGACCGCCACGGCGGCGGGCAGCGCAACGCCGAACCGTTGTACCGGTTTCCCGAGACGCGAATCGTCAAGCATTTCGTCGCCGAGTTAGGCCTGCCCACGTCTTCGTTTCGCGGTCTCGGCGCGTTCGCCAACGTCTTCGCCATCGAGTCGTTCATGGACGAGCTGGCGGTCGCGGCAGGTGTCGATCCGGTCGAATTCCGGCTTCGCCATTTGGAAGATTCGCGCGCCCGCGCAGTGATCGAGGCGGTGGCCGAAGTCTGCGGCTGGGGCTCGCCGGTGACCGACGGCGGCGGCCGCGGCATCGCGATGGCGCGCTACAAGAACGCCAAGTGCTACGCGGCGATCGTGGTCGAGACGAGGGTCGATCCCGAGACATTTGCGATCGCGCTTTCGCGCGCCTGGATCGCGGCCGACGCTGGCCGGATCGTGAATCCGGACGGGCTCGCCAATCAGCTCGAGGGCGGCCTCGTCTTCGCCGCCAGCCAGACCCTCAAGGAAGAAGTGGACTTCGACAGGACCGCGATCGCGAGCCTCGATTGGGAGAGCTATCCGATCCTGAAGATGGGCGATGCGCCGGTAATCGAGACCGTGCTCATCGACCGCCCGGACGCGCCGTCACTGGGCGCCGGCGAAGCGGTCCAGGGGCCAACGCCCGCGGCCATCGCCAACGGCGTGTTCGACGCCATCGGGGTGCGCTTGCGCGACATTCCGTTCACGCCCGCGCGCGTGCGCGGTGCGTGCCTCGGCGCCTGAGATCCTCTCGATTCCAATGAGATAGACCAGATTCACGCGCCCGCCGGTTCGCCGTTGGCGAAACCGAGCGACCACGATCTGGGCTAGTGCCGCGCGCCGATGAGAATGCTCTCGCGGAGGCCGGTGTCGAACGTTTGCCCGTCCGGGGTCAGCGCGATTCCGTAAGGAAAGAACGAGCGCGCGAGTCCCTTTCGTTCGAGCGCCTTCCAGACCGATTCATCGCGAAGTCCGGTGGCGCTCGCCGCCATGACCACGGCCTCGCCCACGTGGAAATGATTCCCGTGCGCCTCGGGCAACTGGGTGATCAGGACGTCGCCGGTGTCCGCATCCTGGGTCGAGGTCTCGGGGCGGCGCGCCAGCTCCTGCAGCACGGTCAGCGTCCGGGCCTGGAGCTTGTTGAGCTTGATCGGCATCTTCTGTTCCGCCATCGAACGGGATTTGGGCTTCGCCTGCGTTCAAGACGAGGCTGCGCGCCGGCCCGGGGTCGCGGCCTCGCGTTGACGCGCGACTTCATCGGCGATTCGGACGGCGGCGGTGTCCACTTCGGCCACGGTCGTGAATCGTCCGAAACCGATCCGGATGCTCTCCTCCGCCCGGTCGGCGGAGAGGCCGATGGCGCGCAGCACGTAGCTCGGCTCCACGAGCGCCGACGTGCAAGCCGAGCCCGTCGAGACGGCAACGTCCGCCAGCGCGCCCACGACCGCCACGCCGTCTGCGCCCGGGAACGCCAGGTTAAGATTCCCAGGCAGCCGGCGGACGGGATCGCCGTTGACGAGTAAGTCGGGGAACCGCTCGGTGATCGCGGCGAGGAACCGATCCCTCAACTCGCCGATCCGCGTCGATTCCTTCTCGCTCTCGCGGGCGGCCAGCTCAAGCGCCGCACCCAGCCCCACGCAAAGGGGAGTCGGCAAGGTGCCGGACCTGAGACCCCGTTCCTGGCCGCCACCGTCGATGAGGGGGACGAGGCGCACCCGCGGCCGGCGGCGCACGTAAAGCGCGCCGATTCCCATGGGCCCGTAAACCTTGTGGCCCGAGATGCTCATCAGATCGACGTTCATCGCATCCACGTCGAGCGGGATCTTGCCGGCCGCCTGGGCGGCGTCGGTATGGAAATGGACGCCGCGCGCCCGGCACAACGCGCCGATCCCGGCCACGGGCTGGATCACGCCGATCTCATTGTGGGCCGCCATCACCGAAACCAGGAAGGTCTTCGCGCCGATCGCCTCCGATAGCGCGTCGAGATCCACGAGGCCGCTTTCGGGAACCGGAACGTGGGTCACTTCGAACCCTTGGGCCGCGATGCGACGCGCGGCTTCGAGCACGCACTTGTGCTCGGTGGCGAGCGTCACGAGGTGGTTGCGGGGGTTGGGCGCGTGTTCGCGCTGGAACGCCGCGGCTCCCTTGAGTGCGAGGTTGTTGGATTCGGTCGCGCCCGAGGTGAATATGATCTCGCGCGGTTCTGCACCAATCGACGTCGCCACTTGCGCCCGCGCGCGTTCCACGGCCTCGGCCGCCTCACGCCCGAAGGCGTGGCCACGCGAGTGCGGATTCCCGAACGCCCGGGTGAAGTACGGCTCCATTGCGCCGAGCACGCGGCGGTCCATCTGCGTCGTCGACTGATAGTCGAGATAGATCGGCGGCGTCGGCCCGTTCGCGGTCATGCGCGCAAATTCCGATTCGTCGCGCTTAGGCAGCCCGCGTGCGGTCGTGTGCGCGCGCCGCCAAACGCTCGTAAAGGGACGTCCAGGCGGCAGCGAAGCGGTCCGCATCGTCGGCGCCGGTGGTCCAACCGAGGCTTACGCGAATCGCGCTCCGGGCCCCGGATTCCGATACGCCCATGGCGCCGAGCACGTGGCTGGGACCCACCGTGCCCGACGAGCATGCGGCGCCCGCGCTGACCGCGATTCCATCGAGGTCGAATGCCATCAACTGGACCTCGTTGGCGACGCCGGACATGGCGAGGCAGCTTGTGTTAGCGAGCCTCGGCGCGCCCCGGCCGAAGATCCGGGCATCCGGAGCGGCCTTCGCGACGCGGGCTTCGATACGGTCGCGAAAGGTCTCGATTTCCGCCCAAGCCGTCCCGGACTCACCGGCCTCGGCCGCGGCCGCGCCGAAGCCCGCGATCAGGGCGACCGCTTCGGTTCCCGCCCGCAGGCCTCGCTCCTGACCGCCGCCGCGCATGAGGGGCGAGATTTCCGTTCCGGCACGAACGATCAACGCGCCGGTTCCTTGCGGCCCGCCCAGCTTG
>JAKZXM010000166.1:0-13461 GCA_047514975.1 Rhodospirillales bacterium | reverse complement strand
CCAACGCCTCCGATTTCTCGGACGTGAGGGCCCGGGAATCGACGATGTTCATTTTTTGCTTCACTTTGCGAAGACTGAAGAAAAGCTTCTTCTGGGCCGCGATCGTGCCCATCTTGACGAGCGACCACGACCTGAGCACGTATTCCGTGATTGCCGCGCGGATCCACCACACGGCGTAAGTCGACAGCCGGAATCCGTAGTCGGGCTCGAACTTGCGCATCGCCTTCATGAGGCCGATATTGCCTTCGGACACGAGATCGGTCAGCGGCAGGCCGTAGCCGCGATATCGCATCGCCACCTTGGCGACCAAGCGAAGGTGGCTCGTCACCAAAGTCTGGGCGGCGGCGGCGTCGTCGTGCTCGCGCCAGCGCTTGGCCAGCATGTACTCCTCGTCCGCGTCCAACAGGGGAAAGCGAGAGATTTCCCGAAAATAACGGGACAGGTTGCCATCGATGGGACCGCTTGGAAGGGTCAGCGTCGTCATGCGAATTCGTGCTCCCGTCGCCGGCAGGCCGCGGCGCCAATCGGTTGCTCCGCGGATTGAAAAGTGCCCGGCTTTAGGCCGGTCTACGCTCCGATTGCGGCCGCTTCATGGCGACGGAGAACAATCGGCCCTTGCGGGCGCCGGCACCGATGGTCGTTTAAAATATTATCCGAGGAAAGTCAAGGGTTTCTATAATATTATCAAAAAAACTCAATGGATTAGCTGATTTATTTAGACAATTATAAACTTGCTGCGGTGCGCGCAATTTTCTTTCTTGCATGCACACGCGGTGGCCACGATCTTGCGCGCTCGACGCGCGGGCGCCCGTCGCGTCGCGGCACTCGCGCTTGGAAGACGGCAAAGGGGTCGTGCACGGCCGGCAATTGACGTTTGTCTCAAGGGGTGGGGCGAAGATACGAAAGCTTGGACGAGGGACGACGAAAGATGGAGTTTTTGCGATCCGACGTTTGGGTGATCGGTTCCGGAGCCGCCGGGCTGATGGCGGCCATCTCGGCGCGCGAGGCCGGCGCCCGCGTCCGCGTCGTGAGCAAGCTGCCCGCCATCGGTGGCTCGGCGTCGGGGCTGAGCGGCGGCGGTTTCGTCGGCGCCTGGGGCGGGCTGACGAAGGAGGAGCACCGCGATCGCACCATCGCGGTCGGACGCGGGCTCAACGATCCCGTTTTGCTGAACGTTCTCGTCGAGGAGACGCCGAAGCGCTTCCGCGACATGCTCGACTGGGGTTTGCCGATCGTCAACTCGAGCCGGCCGGGCAGCCTGGTGACCGAGGGCCAGGGTCCGGGACGCGGCCGCAAGGTGGTCGAACGCTTCGCGGCCAAGGCCGCCTCGATGGGCGTCGAGTTCATCGACAACTTGCTCGTACGCTCGCTTTCCGTGGAAGGCGGCATCCCGGTCTTCGCGGCCTGGTCCGCCGACCGCGGGGAATGGGTCGCGCTCGTCGGCGCGGCGGCCGTACTCGCGACCGGAGGCGCGGCGAGCATTTATCGGTATTTCGACACGCCCGAGGGAATCACGGGCGATTCCTACGCCCTCGCCCTCGATGCCGGCGCCGTCGTTCAGGACATGGAGTTCTTCCAGTTCTACCCGCTGAGCCTGAACATGGAAGGGCTTCCCCCGTCGACGGTGCCTGCCCCCGTGGCCGACCTCGGCAATCTCGTCAACGGCAAGGGCGAAGACATCCTCGCGAAACATGACATCCCCCGGGAGCTCGCGGCGATTCGCCAGCGCGACCGTTTGTCCCAGGCCCTGTTCGTCGAGATCGAGCGCGAAGGCCAAGAGGTCTTCGTCGACATGGTGGGCGTCACCAAGGAAACGTGGTCCGCGGATCCCGCCGCCGGCGCGAGTTACACCTATTTCGGCGAGACGTGCGGCGCCTGGGAACGGCCGCTCCGGGTCGCGCCCACGGCGCATTTCGGGATCGGTGGCGTCTCGATCGACGCCGACGGCACCACCACGCTTGCGGGCCTGTTCGCGGCCGGCGAGGCCACAAGCGGCTTGCACGGGGCGAACCGCATGGGTGAGAACTCGTTGAGCGAGACCATCGTGTTCGGCCACCCCGCCGGGCGCGCCGCCGCGCTCGGGGTGGCCGGCAACGGCGTGCTTTCCGATGCCCAGGCCTTGGCGCGCGCCAAGGCCACGGTCCCCGAACCGGCCCCGGGAACGCCGGTCGCTTCGGCCGCCGAGCTTTTGTCACGCCTTCGACGGGCCATGTGGCGCTACGGGGGAATCCTGCGCGACGCCAAGGGGACCGCGACCGGACTCGGAGAGGTGGCCGAGGTTCGCGAAGACGCGCGCAAGACGGGAGGCGGTTTCCGACGCGAAAGAGCTTCACGACCTGCTCGAGGTTCAGCTCGCGGCCCGTGCCGGCTCGCTGATCCTCGGCGCCGCCGGCCGTCGCGAGGAAAGCCGCGGCGCGCACTATCGAGAGGACTTTCCCGAGACCGACGAGGAGAACTGGCACGGCCACCTCAAGGCGGTCTCGAAGGACGGCGATCCAGCATGGTGGTACGAGCCGCAATCGCACCTCGAAGGCGGGCCCGACGCGCGGGCGCCGAGCACCGTCACCGGTTGATAGCACGCGATCCGCCGCCGCCGCTCACTACGCGAGGCGATCGAGTCGCGGTCTAATCCAGTTCGTAATCGATGATGTCGGGGAGCGGCAGGTCCTCGCCCGCGCCGTTGCGAATCTCGGCTGCCCGCTTCTGGCGGTACATGCTCCTGAGCGCCGCGTAGAAATCGATGGATGTCTTGCGGATCTGCCCCAACTCGTCGACGACGCCGGAGTAGGTGTCGACCCCGCCAACCGACGTGCGCGCCCATACGAACCCGTCGCGGTCGGTGTTGTCGAGCCACGTGTCGAGCGGGTCGAAATAACCGTCGATCAGGTGCTTGCCCACGGCATCGCGGGGATTGGACGGTCCGAACAACGGCAGCACGAGGTAAAAGCCTTCGCCCACGCCCCACACACCCAACGTCTGCCCGAAGTCCTCGTCGTGCCCCTCGATGCCCATCTCGGCGGCACGGTCGACGATCCCGCCGATTCCCAGGGTCGAATTGATTGCGAACCGCTGGGTGGTCTGCCAGGCGTTCCGGGGCCGGCCCTGAAGCACGTCGTTGGCGAGGATGATCGGGGTGCGCAGGTTGTCGAGTATGTTGCCGATCGCGGTTCGCATGGGCGGCGGGATGAAGATCGTGTAAATCTCGGTCGCCGGCCCGAGAATGCGTTCGCGGAACAACTCGTTGAACCGGAAGATCACCCGGTTCATTGGCTCGAGGGGGTCGCCGACGCCGTTATCCGCCTCGGCCGGGCTCTCTTGCGCAACCTGTGCAAGAACAACTTCGGCGTCCCAGCCGCCGGCGGCCATCGCCGACGATCCGGCGGCGCCGAGCGCGATCGCCACCGAAATTGGCGCAATCCACGCGCGAACGCTCCGACTTCGCGGCGTTGCCACTTGCCTGGCCCTCTCCTTCGCCACCCTGCGCCCCATTCGGGGTCGCTCTTCTTCAGTCACGATCCGGCATCGGCACGCGCCCTTCTTCAGGTGCGGCGCGCGTCACGCAAGACGGCACGTGCCGGTTTGCGCCCGATTCGTTGGACACTTTACGTTCAACCGCGCCCGCCCCGCAACCGTGATCTGATCCGCGCGCCGGAACGACGCGTCACGCGCCGAGTATTGTGTCCGCCCGGCCAAATCCATATGGTCTGTGGACGCCATCATGACAACAACGCCCAACATGTCCCCACGCACGCGACTTCGCGGCGAGTCACTTCTTCTTCTCCTGCTTTTCGTTGGGCCGGCGGCGGCCGCGGACGGTCCGATCGTAATCGTGGAACGTTTCCAGGCCAGCCTTCTCGCCGTCATGAAAGAGGCCTCGACCCTCGGCGTGAAAGGGCGCTACGAGCGAATGCTCCCGCCAATCGAGCGTGCGCTCGACCTTGGCGTCATGATCGGGATCGCGACCGGAGAGCACTGGACGCGGGCCAACGAAAGTCAACGCGCGCGCCTCGTTCGCGCCTTCGGACGCATGAGCGCCAGCACCGTCGCGACTCTGTTCGACGGCTATTCGGGCGAGCGGTTCAAAACCCTCGGCGAGCGCGCCGGCCGCAAGGGGACGCGCTACGTCAACACCATCATCATCCTTTCCGACGACGACGTGAATCTCACGTATGTGGCGAAGCGGATCGGCGATGAGTGGAAGCTGATCGACGTCATCGTCGACGACGGCATCAGCGAATTGACGGTCCGCAGGTCCGAATACCGAAGACTGCTCGCAACCGAAGGCGTCGAGGGGCTGATCGCGGCCCTCGAGGGCAAGGCGGACGAGCTGATCGCCCAATGACCGCCGATTCCAAGTACGCGAACGACCGGCCGCGCGGGCGGCGAGCGGGTGCCGTGGCGAGCGCGGTCTGCGCGGTGATCGCGCTGCTGTCGTCGCCGGCCCAGGGCTCGCCGGCCAAGGACGTGATCGAGCGATTTCACGCGGCCCTGATCGCCGTGATGAAGGACGCCGAATCCCTCGGCCCCGGAGGCCGGTACGAACGCCTCGCCCCCGAAGTCGCGCGCACGTTCGATCTGGCCCGAATGATCCAGATCGCCACCGGTTCGTACTGGCGCAAGGCCCAGGACGCCGATCGCGAGCGCCTGGTCGCCGCGTTCGCCAGACTGAGTTCCGGAACCTACGCCGATCGGTTCGACGGCTATTCCGGACAGGCCTTCGAGACCATCAGCGAGTCCACGGGGCCGCGCGGGACGGTGCTCGTCGCGACGCAGATCCGAATTCCGGACGATGCGCCCGTCCCCATCACCTACGTGATGGTCGAGGCGGATGGACGCTGGGCGGCGATCGACGTTTTGCTCGACGACGCGATCAGCGAGCTCGCGGTCCGGCGCTCGGAATACCACCAGATCCTCAGGCAACGGGGTCCCGGCGGCCTGGTCGTCGAATTGAACCGAAAGGCCGATTTGCTGATCGGCGCGGGCGCGGCGCGCTGAGTGCGACCCGTCGACGGCTCAATTCCGGGCCGCCTTGCGCTTGAGCGCGAAGGCGCCGCCGATGGCGGTGCCCCAAATCAGCCACAGGAGCTCGCGCACCCTGCGCACCAGCGCGGCCGCGACGCCAAGCGCGGGCGAGCCCGTAAGCGCCGCACAGATCAGGACGAACGCGCCTTCCTGGACTCCGATTCCCGCGGGCACGAAGAAAACGCCCACCCGGAAAAGCTGGGCGCCCGCTTCGATGATCCAGGCATCAGCCACCGAGACGGGATGGCCGAGGAAACGCATCGTAACGTAGACCTCGAGCACGCCGAGAATCCAGTTGACGAGACCGAGACCCACCGCAAGCGCGAAACGCCCGCGGTGGCCCACATAGAACCGGATCAGCCTGGCGTCCGTATCGGCGATCGAGGCCAGCGCGCCGGTCAGCGGACGGCCCATCGGGCGCGCGCTCAACCACGCGCCCAGGCGGGACGAGAGCGCGAATCGTTGCGCGGCGTAAAATACGCCGGTCGCCGCCACGAGCACCGCCATGCCGGCGACCGCGAGTACGTCGAAGGTGTCGGGCAACCCCGGGGCTATGATCGTCAGCACCAGCCCGCCGGCGAGAAACAGCACCAGCGCGATCATGTTGACCGTCTTGGCAAGGATGATCGAGGCGGCGCCGTCGCGGTAATCGACACCGTAGTGTCGTTTCAGGAGTTCGGCCTTGAGCGGTTCGCCGCCGACGCCGGCCGCCGGGATTACGGCGTTGAACACCTCGCCCACCATGCGCACCTTCCACGCGCGGTAAAGCCAGGTCGCGTTCAGCGGCACGCGGACGAGCGCGATCTGCCACGTCAGGCAGTCGGCGAGGAACTCCACGAAGTAGATCAGCACGACGAGCGCGAAACCCCAACCCACGCCCGCGGTCATGGCGAGCGCCTCGGCGACGTCCACGTTGACGAGGACAACCGCCAACAGGCCGAGGCCGAGCGCGAGATAGGCGATTTTGACCATGCGCACGGTTTGATGCGCCTTAGCTTCGTCCCGCCGCTCAGGCCTGGAATTCGTCGGCCCAGCGGATCAAGGCCGTGGCCCAATAGGCATGCGCGCCGACCGCCGCCGCCGGAAGCAGGATCCAAGTCGCGTCGATAGCGGCGAGCGCGAGGAAGAGGAAACAGAAATCGGCCCGCGCGAGCTCGCGGAACGCGAACACCACCCATTGGACCGCGCCCTTCGGCCATCCCCGAGGGCCGCTCACCCGAGCCTTCGGCGACGCCGAGCCGCGCCCGCTCGCGCGCCGCATTTCGATCGCGCCGTGGACTGCGTAGTTCAGCGTCGCTCCGGCGGCGGCGGCGGCGCCGAGCCAAATCCAGATGTCGCCGCCCCGGGCCGACGCCACCCCGTAGCCGAGGGCCGCGAAGAACGCCGCGTGCACCGCCCAATCGGTGAAATTGTCGAATCGCTCGCCGAACCGCGTCGCCTGGTTCTTTAGGCGGGCGATCTCGCCGTCGCTGTTGTCGAGCGCATAGGATACGAACAAAAGGACGCCGCCCCCGAGGCTGGCGGGCCGCCCGCCGACGGCCACGAGCGCGCTCGCCGCGAGGCCTGCGACGAGCGAGGCAGCCGTAACCTGGTTCGCGGTTACGGGCAGGCGCGCGAGCACGGGGGTCAGATGGCGCGAAACCCAACGAATCAGCGGCAGCACGCGCAGTCCCTCGGGGCCGGTTGCGGCGCTCATCGCGGCACCCTCTCCCGGCGTTCCCACGTCAGCCGCATCAGCGCCGGCAGCACGGTCAACGAGGCGACCAAGGTAAATCCGATCGAGATCGTCAACAGGACACCCATGCCGGCGGTGCCCGGATGGGACGACAGCGCGATGGTCCCGAACGACCCGACCGTCGTGAGCGCGCTGAAGACCACGGCGCGCGGGGTGCTCGTCCCCATGACCGCGCCGGCGACGGAACCCTCGCGCCCGCGCACCACCAGATGGACGCCGTTCGCGACCCCGAGTCCAAACAGAAGCGGTAGCACGATCACGTTGGCGAAATCGAACGGCAGCCGGAGAAGAACCGATGCCGCCACCGTCAGCACCGCCGCCACCACCAAGGGCGCGAAGACGAACAGCGCGTCGCGGACGCTTCGCAACAAGACCCCCATCAAGATCGCGATGACCACGAAGGCGAGCACGGCGGCGTCGCGGACCGCGCCGACGACCGTGTTGCCGGCCTCCAGGATGACCACCGGCGAGCCGGTCGCGTCCGGCGCCACCGCGCGCACCGCGCCGACGAACCGTTCGAGCGCCTCGCGGTCGTGGAGGTTCTCCTTCGGGTAGATCTCCAACCGGGCGCGGCCGTCCGCCGCGACCGCGCGGCGCTTGATCTCGTCGGGCAGATCGGCGCGGGCGAACGGCTCGGCCGCGAGCGAATCGCCGAGCTCGCGGATGCGTTCGGGAAACAATACGATCAGCCGGCCCTCCAACGAGGCGAGCGCGTCGCCGTCGGTTCCGCCCTTCGCCTCGAGGCGGTCGAAGGCCCGGGAAAGTCGTTCGGCGGCGGCGCGCGAGGCCGCGTCGCGGCTGGTTGCCGCGAACGCTGCGAGTCGCTCGCGCACTCGCGTCAGCGCCGCCGCGCGCTCGTCCGGGCCCGGCGGCGGCTTGGCGTCGCGATTCGACAACGCAGGCGCGAGGAAGAAGGACATGGCGTCGATGATCTCGAGCTTCTCGGTCTGGGCCGCGGGCACGTAATCGGAGAGCGTCGCCGTCGATTCTACGGGATCGAGCGACGAGATGCGCCGCGCCAGCGCGTCGGCGGCATCGAGCGAGGGCGCCAGCACGGTCGCGGAATACGGGCTCGTCCGGCTGTCCTCCATGAGGTCGAACAGGGTGCTTACGGATTCGGTCCTTCGATCCTTCAGGTTCAGGGGATCGAAGTCGAAGCGCGCCCAGGGGGCGAGAAGACCGGCCGCGAGGGTCAAGGCCAGGGCCGAGGCGATTACGGCGCGCGGATGGTTTTCGATCGCGCGCGCGAGGCGGGCGGGTGCGCCGGCGCGCGCGGCCGGCGGGGGTGCGGGCGACCCCATCAACGTGATCAATGCCGGAAGGATCGTCAGGTTGGCGGCCAGCGCAACGAACATGCCGACACCGGCGATCAATCCCAACTCGGCCAGGCCCCGGTAATCGGTCGGCAAAAACGAGAAGAATCCGATGGACGCGGCGACGGCACAAAGCGTCAACGCGCCGCCGACCCCGGCCGCGGCCTCACCCAGCGCCGCGTCTTGTGTCCTTCCGCCGATCAGCGCTTCGCGGTAGCGAAGCACGAAGTGGATTCCGAAATCGACGCTGAGGCCGATAAAGAGAACCGCGAACGCGACCGAGATCAGGTTGAGCTCGCCGACCACGGCGAAGGCGAAGGCGGCGGTCACGATAAGGCCGCAGACAAGGGTCAGAACCGTGGCGATCGTCAGCCGTGGAGACCCGAGGCCGACGGACAGCAGAACCGCCACCAAGAAAAGCGACAGTATGGCGGCCAAGCCCATCCCCTCTTCCACGCTCTCGAGTTCTTCCTCGGCCAGCGCCGCCGAACCGGTCAACCGCACGTTCACCCCGGCGGCGCCGTCGTAAGCCATTTCGGCGATCAGCGCGCGCAACGCCGTCATCGCGCTCTCGGCGGGACGAAGGGAGCCGAAGTCGAGGCGCGGCTGGATGAGGATCACGCGCCGGCGGTCGGCGGCGTTCCCCCGCGTCCCCGTCATCAACGCCCGCCACGAGAGCAGCCGGAAACGGCCCTCTGCCTCGGCCTCGACCACGTCTGCGACGGACGCCACGACGTCCGCGATCCCCATGGGCGCGCGCCCGTCGCCGGCGACGGATTCGTCCATGGCTAGGCTGAGGACGTCGAACAGGCCGCGCAAACTGGGGTCGCGCCAAAGGGTCCCCAGAAACGGTTGGGCGTCGGCCAGACGGTCGGCGAGATCGTTGAGCGCGTCCGTCTCGAGGAACAGAAGGCCGTTGCGGCGAAAGAAGGGGCCGCCGCGGGGATCGAACACGCTTCCGAACAGGTCCGGCCGCTCGCGAAGGCGCACCGCCAACCGCTCCGCCGCGTCGTCCGCCAGGTCCGCGCTGTCGGCGTCGATCACCACCACGATGTTGTCGGAGAACTGCGGAAAGGCCTCGCTGAGCGCGCGCGAATGCTGGCGAAACGGAAGCTCGGGCGACAGCATGTCTTCGGTATCGGTATTGATCCGAAACGCGTGCACGACGTAGGCGCCGGTCGCGGCGGCAACGAGGGCGGCGGCGATCACGACGGCCACCGCCCCGCGCCGGACGAGATCGACCCACGCCACCAGCACGCGGCGATGGGATTCGGGGGCCCAAAGAGTCATGGCCTGGAGCGCTTTGGTGGCATCGCCCACCTTTCTCGCCGATGGCGCGCCGCGGAACAAGGCCGGGAACGTTGACATGCGCGCGCGGCTCCAGCACGTTCGCCCCCGGCCGGGACCACCTGCGCCCGAATCATCGTTCCCAATTTCCGCCAGAGTATGCCCCGATCATGAAGCGCGTTCCGTGGGACCAACGCATCGCCCGCGCCATCGTGCCGCTGATTTCGCGAACGCCGGTGACTCCGAATCACTTGACGGCGACGGGCCTGGTGCTCGCGCTCGTGGCCGCCGGGCTGTTCGCCTCCGGTCATGGGGTCCTGGCGAATTGGGGCGCGGGTCTCTTCGTCTTGTCGCGTTTCCTCGACCATTTCGACGGCGAACTCGCGCGTCTCAAGGGCATCGCTTCGCGCTTCGGTTACTACTTCGATTATCTGACCGGCGCGATTAGCTACTCCGCATTGTTCCTCGGCGTCGGCCTCGGGCTCAGCAAGGGCGATCTCGGCGCGTGGGCCATCGCGCTGGGCGCGGCGGCGACGGTGGCGGCGCTGTTCACCATGGGCCTCGACATCCACATCGACCGGTTCAAGGCGAGAGGAGAAGGCAAGGAGACGGCGGGCGATGGCGACGCTGTGGGCCATCCGGGCTATGGCGGGTTCGAAATCGAGGACGGGATCTACCTCCTGGCGCCGATCACGTGGCTGGGGTTCCTGACGCCGTTCTACGTGCTCGCCTGCGTCGGCGCCTCGATCTATTGCGCCGGGAAGCTGGCCCGGCTGGTGCGGCTTCGGCGCGAGGGAGCGCGCAATTCCGCGGCGACGCCGCGCATCTGACGGGGCTGCTCAGATCAACCCGTGCTTGCGCAGGCGGTTGCGGAGCTGGTGATAGCTGAGCCGCAGGTGGCGGGACGTCGCGCGCTGGCTGTAACGCTGCGTCGCCAAAGCATCTTCGAGCAGGCGCTTTTCGAAGTCCGCGACCGTGCGGTCGAGGTCGAAGGGAAGAACGCGCTCGGGCGTCGAAGGGGGAGCGGGCTCTTCGCTCGGCGCGCCTGGCGATGGGCCTTCGCCGCCGCCGTCCGCCCGGCGGGGCCGGTACGCGGAAGCGAAGGGATCGAAGTCGAGCTCGCCGACCGGGGCTCCGGCGTCGTTCCAGCGACAGACCGCGCGCTCGACCACGTTCCTGATCTCGCGGACGTTGCCCGGCCATTCGTAGCCCATGAGTGCGTCTCGCCCGGCCCGCGAAAAACCGGGGAAATCGGGCCATCCGATCTCGAAGGCCATGGCCCGGGCGAAGTGCTCGGCGAGGAGGACGATGTCGTCGCCGCGGGCGCGGACCGGCGGCACGGTGACGACCTCGAACGCGAGCCGGTCCAAAAGATCGTGACGGAAACGCCCTTCGTCGGCCTCGTCCGGAAGGTCGCGGTTGGTGGCGCCGATCACGCGGACGTCGACGTGCGTCGTGGCCCCGGCGCCGAGACGCTCGAGCTCTCCGTACTCGACCACGCGAAGGATCTTTTCCTGGACCGCGGGGCTCGCGCTCGCGATCTCGTCGAGAAAAAGGGTCCCGCCGTGGGCGCGCTCGAAGCGGCCGATCCGACGGCGCACCGCACCCGTGAAGGCGCCCGCTTCGTGACCGAAAAGCTCGGTCTCCAACAGGCTCTCGGCGAGCGCCGCGCAGTTCACCTTGACGAACGGGCCGTCCCAACGCCGCGACAGGAAGTGGAGCTGCGCCGCCACGAGCTCCTTGCCGGTCCCGCGCTCGCCGACGACGAGCACCGGACGATCCAGCCCGGCCGCCCGCGAGACGCGCTCCAGCATCTCGAGCAACGGTGCGGACTGCCCGACCAGGGCGGGTAATGCGGGTTCTTCGGCGGCCATGGCTATCGTACATATTATAAGATATTAGCGTAATACACAATAATTTAGCTATTTTCGTCAACGCAGAACTCCGTCCGGACGCGCGGCGAGACGGCACTTACCGTGTGATTTCAACGGGATAATGGCTTCAGCCCCATCTGGCACGGAATCTGCTCTTAAACGGGGGGAGCGATCGCCGCGCAAGTGCGCCGCCGACGCCGGAACCGAACAGGGGAGAGTCGTATCATGGGAATCTTTACCCGCCTCAGCGACATCATCAATTCCAACGTCAACGTCATCCTCGATCGCGCCGAGGAGCCGGAGAAGATCATCCGCCTTGTGATTCGAGAGATGGAGGAGACCCTGGTCGAGGTGCGCGCGAACGCCGCCAAGACCATCGCCGAGCGTAAGGAGGTCCGGCGTACGCTTGACCGCATCCGCGAGGCCCAGACCGAGTGGCAGCGCAAGGCCGAGGTGGCCATGTCGAAAAACCGCGAGGATTTGTCGCGCGGCGCGCTGGTCGAGAAGACCAAGCTGGTCGAGAACGCGGACGCTCTCGAGGGTGAACTGAGCACGCTGGAGGACGCCATTGCCCACGCCGATTCCGACATCGTCAAGCTCGAGGCCAAACTCAAGGAAGCGAAGGCCAAGCAGAAGACCATCGACGCCCGCATGCAGACCGCGTCCTCGCGCCTCAAGGTTCGGCGCCACCTCTATGAAAGCCGGATCGACGACGCGTTCGCGCGCTTCGAGGTCGTCGAAAGACGGCTTGATGCGGCCGAGGGCGAAGTCGAGGCGTTCGACCTCGGACGCTCGAAGACTCTGAACGAGGAGATCGCCGATCTCGAGGCCCAGAACGGGGTCGAAGAGGAGCTTCGGGCCATGAAGCAGCGGCTCGCCAAGGGCGCGGCCGGCGCCGAACGATCGTGAAGGGGGGCAAGCGATGTTCGAGCTGATGCAAGCGCCGCTCATCATCTTTCTCGCGGTCGTCGCCCCGATCTGGATCATCGCCCACTACGTCACGCGCTGGCGGACGGCCAAGATCCTGACCGCCGAGGACGAAAGCATGCTGTCCGAGCTCTGGGAGACGGCGCCCAAGCTGGAGAGCCGGATCAATGCGCTCGAGAGCATCCTCGACGCCGAGGCGCCCGAGTGGAGGAAGCAGGTATGACCGGCCACGGACCCCAGGGTTCGCGCCCGAGCCCGGCGCGGCTGTACCGCAACCGCGAGCGGGGAATCGTCAAGGGCGTGTGCGCGGGCATCGCGGACTACTTCGGCATCGAAACGTGGATCGTCCGCGCGATCGTGCTGACCGGCCTGTTCTTCTTCACGATATCGACCGTGGTCGTTTACGTGATCCTGACGCTCGTCGTGCCCACGGCGCCTGACGATTTGTACGAGAGCCCGGCCGAAAAGGACTTCTGGCGCGGCGTCCGGGTCGAGCCCCGGGGGACGGTCTCAAACTTGCGCCACCGGTTTCGCGATATGGAACACCGGCTGCGCTCGCTCGAGACCTACGCGACCTCGCGCGAGTTTCGATTGAGCCGCGAGATCAACGATCTCGAGCGATAGGCGTGTCGGGACCGCCGGAATCCACGAGCTTGCGTCGGAAAATCCAGGCGAAGACGATCGCGAACGCGGGCGCTGCGATGGTCGCGGCCACGAGCAGCGGCACCTCCCATCCCAGCCACACCGCCAGCGGCACCGCCAGGATCGCATCATCCACGTCGAATCCCGCGAACGAGGGCAGCTCCGCCGACCGCTCGCCCGCCGCGCGTTCCATCCGCACGTTCAAGGCCAGGATCGCCGCGACCGCGCCGCCGGCGAGCGCGCCCATAAGTATCGCCCACGATCCGAGGTGGCTGGCGCGAAGGCCGACGCCCAGGCCGACGAAAATGACCGCGTTGCAAATGGCGTCGGCGAACAGGTCGTAGACGTGCCCGGTGCGAGACGTCTTTCCGCTCAGTCGCGCCAGTTCGCCGTCCGCCCGGTCCAAAAGGACCGAAAGGACGAAGACGCCGGCACCGAGATGGCGAAACGGCTCGGAGCCGAGCGCAAAGGCGGCGGCCGCGCCGAGCCCGGTCACGAGCCTGAGCGTGGTGAGCTGATTGGGCGTGACCGGCGTTTTCGCGAGGCGCCGGATCGGCACCCGAATCCCCCGATGTATCCAAGTGTCGTGGCTCATTTCGGTGGCGATTCCCGAATCGGTGGACGGGCGCGAACGACTCGCCACCATACCCCCGACCGCGGC